>JANJWE010000247.1 GCA_024709705.1 Flavobacterium sp.
AAATGAGAGGGTACCCAAAATAACAACCATAAGGGTTTGCGATGTCCAAACCATCCAACCAAAAGCGGTTCCAGCGGTCTCAGGTATTTGATAGAGTAGAAGAATTTCGGACATTAAGAAAGGATAGGCTCCAAATCCCGAATTGGTTAAGGTAATAGCTAGTCCTCCGACGATAAAGGCAATGATTACAGTACTCAAAGCTAAATTACTGGTTTCGGGCAAAGCAAAAATAGTAATATAGAACATGAAGAAATAACATGCCCAAATTAAAAAAGAATGAAAAATAAAAGCCCATTTATTTTCCATTTTCCATATACTTAAAACCCCGTCTAAAAGACCCGAAATTTTTTCTTTGAATACTAAAATCCATCGAAATTTTGAATATTTCAACACATAAACGATTGAAATAAAACCGACCAAACCAACAACTCCAATAAGAGAAAGGGTTTGAAACGAAACTTGGTCTAAAACAAATTGTTTGAGCACATCAAACTCCAAAAAGAAAGCCAGTACTATAAACGAAAGCAGAAACAAAGAGTCAACAATACGCTCTGCAATTATGGTTCCGAATGCCTTATCAAAGGGAACATCTTCGTATTTTTTGAGTAGAAGAGCACGAGAAACTTCGCCCGATCGGGGTACAGACATATTAACAAAGTACCCAATGCACACAGCCATCACATTTGTTGAGATTTTCGGGGTATAGCCCAAATGAGCCAACGAATACTTCCATCGGTAACCGCGAGACCAAAGGCTTAAAGCACTAATGAGTAATGAAATGTAAATGTAAGTATAATTGGCATTTTGAAACTGGATTTTAATTTCCTCTAATTGTTGTGGGGTAAACTTAAAGTAGGTATATAAAACCAAACCCAATCCCAAAACAACGGGCAACAAAATGGATAGCCATCTGCCAATTTTTGCTTTCAAATTTAGATTTAAGTTAAGGAATTGTCGGTTTCATTAGGGAAAACCAATGAAGGTTTGAAGGATTTAGCGGCTTCAAAATCCATAATTCCGTAGGAAATAATGATGATGATATCTCCTTTCTGAACCTTGCGAGCTGCGGGTCCATTTAAAGTGATTTCACCGCTATTGCGATTTCCTTTGATAACATAGGTTTCCAAACGTTCTCCATTGTTGATATTAACAATAGACACTTTTTCCCCTTCAATTAAGTTTGAAGCTTCCATTAAAGCTTCGTCAATGGTAATACTTCCAATGTAATTTAAATCTGCTCCAGTCACCTTTACGCGGTGAATCTTGGATTTAACAACTTGAACTTGCATGGCACAAAGGTAATTAATTTAATGAAATGGTGTCAATTAATCTAATGTTGTTGACAAAAACAGCTATGAAAGCTCTGTATTTAACGTTTTTGTATTTACGTAAAGAAGTTTTTAACGTGTCTTCCCTTGCGATTTCAAAATAATCTAAGGTAAATGTTGGGTGATTGGAGAAAGTGTGCTGAACAAACGCATTTATTTCTGTAATGCTTTTATGGGCAAATAATTGTTTTGCGTTTTGGAGGGTTTTAAATATTAGTGCAGCTTCACTTCTTTCTTGAGTGGTTAATCTTTCATTGCGTGAACTCATAGCCAGCCCATTGGGTTCTCTAAAAATAGGACATCCTATGATTTGAATGGGATATTTTTGCTTTTCCACCAGTTTTTTTACGATTTGAAGCTGTTGGAAATCTTTTTCACCAAAATAGGCTTTGGTAGGTTTTACTATTTCAAAAAGGCGACTTACAATGGTGCCAACTCCATCAAAATGTCCGGGTCTGAACTTTCCTTCCATTTCATGCTCCAAACCGTCAAAAGAGAATGATTCCGACTTGGTTTCGACTCCGTAAATATCATCAACCTCGGGAGCATAAATTATAATTTGAGCATTCACAGACTCTACTTTTTTAACATCTCTTTCCCAAGTACGAGGGTAATTTTTTAAATCTTCCGGGTTGTTAAATTGAGTGGGATTGACAAAAATGCTGATTATTGTGATTTCATTCTCCAAAACAGATTGAGCCAAAAGCGAAAGGTGTCCTTCGTGCAAAGCTCCCATGGTGGGAACAAAACCTATCGTTTTTTGGGAGTCCCAAAAGGGCATTAAATGCTCCTTTAGCGTGCTTTGTTTCTTGAAAATGAGCATGTGTTTTTCCGGGTTTAAGGTGCAAACTTACTATTTTACTTAAATATCTGCATAATATTTTGTAATTTTGCCTGTTTTTATAAATTAAAAGATAAAGTTCGATTCAATATGGAGGATAAGAGGATATTGTACGTATCATCTGAGGTAGTACCTTATTTAGCAGAAAATGAAGTTTCAATTATGTCGTATGATGTTCCGAAAATGATTAATGATCAAGGAGGACAAATTCGAATTTTCATGCCAAGATACGGGAATATTAATGAGAGAAGACATCAATTGCATGAGGTAATTCGACTTTCGGGAATGAACTTGGTGGTGAATGATTTGGATATGCCTTTGATTATTAAAGTAGCCTCTATACCTAAAGAAAGAATTCAAGTTTACTTTATTGATAACGATGAATACTTCAAGCGTAAAGCTACTTTTACAGACGAAGACGGAATACTTTATCCCGACAACGATGAACGAGCAATATTTTTTGCTAAAGGGGTTGTTGAAACCGTTAAAAAATTAAATTGGGTTCCCGATATTATTCACGTTCATGGCTGGATGGCTTCTTTGTTGCCCATTTACATGAAACACTATTATAAAGACGAAGCCTTATTCTCGGAAACCAAAATTATAACTTCGGTTTATGCACAATCTTTCGATGGAAATTTAGATTCAGAATTGTTATCTAAAGTTAAATTCGATGGGGTTCCTCAAGAGGCTGTATCTGAATTGGAAGTGCCTAATTATGAAAATCTCATTATGTCGGCTGTGAAGCATTCAGATGGTGTAATTATCGCTTCAGATAGGGTGTCTTCAAGTTTAACAAAATTTATAGAATCATCCGGAAAACCTTTTTTACCTTTCATCCCAAAAGAAGAGTATTCCCTACATTACACCAATTTCTATAAAAAGACTCTTCTATAAATTAGATTATCACATGATTTTACACAAAAGAATACACCTTGTTTTAGTTGCATTGGGTTTAACCCTTTTTATGGCTTGCGACAAAGATTTTAATTCAATTGGTGCAAACATTATTGGAGACGGACACTACACTTTTGGTACACCGGACCATGAAGCGACTGTTTTGGCTTACAACCATGACATCAGTTCGGTTCAATCCAACAACCTTCCGGTGAACCCGCTCGGAATTTATCATAATACCACTTTCGGAAAATCTACGGCTCATTTTGTTACCCAACTGTCGCTACCAACTGCTATTCCTACTTTTACTACCATTACACAACCTCCTTTGGTAGAAGATGTCGTGTTGTATATTCCCTATTTTAGTGTAAAAGGAACAACGACCAACGAAGTGACGTCTTACACATTGGACTCTATATATGGAAATTCCAAATTAAAGCTTAGCGTGTATGAGAATGGATTTTTATTGCGAGATTTTGATCCGGAAACAGGATCGGTAAATGCTCAAAAATACTATACAGATCAGGTTTTAGATTTTGAAAACAACAAAAGAGGAGCCGCAGCCGACGGAACTTCTGTGGCCAACGGTGAAAGATTAAATAACAGCACGAATACAGCTCAAAATGACGAGTTCTTTTTTGATGCTACCGAAATTTCAGTGGTTTCTACCAACGATGCCGGTGATGAAACAACAACCAAATTGGCTCCCGGTATATATTTAAAACTCAATTCATCATTTTTTCAAAAGAAAATTATTGAAGGTTCTGCTCAAGGACAATTGGCCAACAACAACGTGTTTAAAAATTACTTCAGAGGACTTTATTTCAAAGTAGAACAAGCCGCATCTGCACCAAACGGTAGCAGTCTGGCTATGTTGAATTTTGCCAATGGTAAAGTTACGATCAAATACAAAGAAGATAAAGCGGTTGAAAATCAAACCAACCCGGACAGAGTAACCAAAACTTTAGAGCTTAATTTGAGTGGTAACACCGTGAGTTTGGTTGACCAAAATAGAAATATGGACTATGCTAATGCTTTGGCGGGAGCTTCAGAAACTACAGGTGATGATCGGCTTTATGTAAATGGAGGGCCGGGTTCTATGGCTGTTATTGAACTTTTTGGTAGAGATGCTAATGGACTTTCGGCCGAACTCGAAGCATACAGAGCTAAAGGGTGGTTGATAAACGAAGCCAACTTAACATTTACCATAGATCGCGATGCTTTGGGTACTAATCCGGAGCCCAATCGTTTGTATTTGTATGATTTAAACAACAATAGACCTTTAATAGATTATACCGCAGATCAAACCACAAATACAGCCAAACCAAAGTTAGGCAAACGTGTTTATGGCGGAATAATCGTAAAACAAAACAATAGAGGAGTAACCTACAAATTTAAGATTACCAATCATATTTCTAACCTATTGCGGAATCCCGATTCTACCAATGTTAGACTCGGACTCGTAACTACTGAAGCTATTGGTACTGTTGCCAATTACAGTAAAAAAAATCCGGGAAGTAGTTTTATTAAAAGAGTTCCTACTGCCTCTGTAATGAATCCTTTAGGTACGGTTTTGTTTGGAAGCAAATCTTCTATACCTTTGGACAAAAGATTGCGTTTGGAAATTTATTACACCAAACCGGATTAAATTTCATTTATTATGTGTGGAATAGTAGGATATATAGGGAAACAAGACGCCTATTCAATTGTTATAAAGGGTCTAAAAAGACTGGAATACCGCGGATATGACAGTGCCGGAATCATGTTACATGATGGCAAAAACCTTAAGATTTCAAAAACTAAGGGGAAAGTTACCGACTTAGAAGAAGTGTCATCAAAAGACAAAAATTTCTTTGGAACTATAGGTATGGGACACACCCGATGGGCTACCCATGGTGTTCCAAACGATGTCAATTCACATCCTCATTTATCAAATTCAGGAAACTTAGCTATAATTCATAACGGAATTATTGAAAATTACGAACCGCTAAAGAAAGAATTAATCAAAAGAGGGTATGTGTTTCATTCAGATACAGATACCGAGGTTCTGGTTAATCTTATTGAAGACGTTCAAAAAAACGAAAATATAAAACTAGGCAAGGCTGTTCAAATTGCACTTAACCAAGTGGTGGGAGCCTATGCTATTGCAGTTTTTGATAAAAATAAACCCGATGAAATTGTTGTGGCCCGTTTAGGGAGTCCACTAGCTATCGGTATTGGAGATGGCGAATTTTTTATTGCCTCAGATGCTTCTCCTTTTATTGAGTATACTACCAATGCCATTTACCTGGAAGATGAAGAAATGGCTATAGTAAGATTGCACAAGCCTATCAAAGTTCGTAAAATTAAAGATGATGCACTGGTAGATCCATATGTGCAGGAACTAAAAATGAATTTGGAGCAAATAGAAAAAGGCGGTTACGATCATTTCATGCTCAAAGAAATTTACGAGCAGCCCAATGTAATAAAAGACACCTACCGCGGTAGATTACTTTCAAACAAAGGGATTATTCAAATGGCCGGAGTAGAAGACAATTTGGAAAAATTTGTGAATGCTCAACGCATTATAATCGTAGCCTGCGGAACATCTTGGCATGCCGGATTGGTAGCCGAGTATATTTTTGAAGAGTTTGCCCGAATTCCGGTTGAGGTTGAATATGCTTCAGAATTCCGATACCGAAATCCTATTATTCATTCTAATGATATAGTAATTGCAATTTCGCAATCAGGGGAAACGGCAGATACCTTGGCAGCAATAAAATTAGCTAAAGAAAACGGAGCTTTTGTTTTTGGAGTTTGCAATGTAGTAGGGTCTTCTATATCCAGAGAAACTCATGCCGGAGCATATACTCATGCCGGTCCCGAAATTGGAGTGGCCTCAACTAAAGCCTTTACAACCCAAATTACAGTGCTTACCTTAATGGCCTTGCGTTTGGCAAAAGCCAAAGGCACCATGTCAAATTCAGATTATCACCGCTGCTTGTTAGAATTGGAAATGATACCGGAAAAAGTAGCAGAAGCTTTAGATACGAATGATATAGCCAAAGAAATTGCCGGTATTTATAAGGATTCACCCAATTGCCTGTATTTAGGAAGAGGATATAATTTCCCGGTTGCCTTAGAAGGAGCATTGAAATTAAAGGAGATTTCTTATATTCATGCCGAAGGTTATCCGGCAGCCGAAATGAAGCACGGCCCAATTGCTTTAATTGATGAATCAATGCCCGTTGTTGTTATTGCCCCAAAAATGGGTCATTATGATAAAGTGGTAAGTAACATCCAGGAAATAAAATCCAGAAGAGGTAAAATTATAGCCGTTGTAACCAAGGGAGATGTTCAGGTAAAAGAATTGGCAGATCATGTTATCGAAATTCCCGAAACCTCCGATGCCTTATCTCCACTTCTAACTACCATTCCGCTTCAATTATTGTCCTATCATATTGCTGTGATGCGTGGTTGTAATGTTGACCAACCCCGTAATTTAGCCAAATCCGTAACGGTAGAATAATTTTTTAAATCATAACTACTTTAAAGCAAACTCACTCGGTTTGCTTTTTTTATTTTTTTTATTTTTTTACAAAAGTTGCCAAAAAACAAATGAATGTCTATTTTTTTATATGAATGCATATAAAAAAATAGACATTTTATTAAAATCTTATCAATTATTCAATAAAAACCATTGAGAATAATTGAAAAAAGCAATTATAAAAATGATAATTAGCACAAAATTGTTTACTTTTTTTATAGATATGAAAAATATTTGTACTTTGGTATCGTAAACTAACAAAAACTCTAACTTTATGAAAGTGTATTCATTTATTATGACATTGTTCTTTTGTGCTGTTTCTATGGCTCAAACAACAATATCAGGTACTGTGGTAGACAACACCAAGCAGCCCATTCCAGGAGCTAATATTAAAATCTCTGGAGAGGCTATCGGTACAGTGTCTGATTTTGACGGTAATTTTACCCTTACAACACAAAAGAATCCTCCGTTCACCATTGAAATTTCGTCTATTGGATTTTCAACTCAAAAAGTTGAAATTAAATCGGCCAATCAAAAGGTAAATGCGGTGTTGAACGAAGAAGAAACAAAATTGAATGAAATTGTTGTTTCTGCTTCACGAACTCCGGAACGCATTTTAGAATCACCTGTAACGGTCGAAAGAATGGGGATAAAGGAAGTTAAAAACACTTCTTCGGCATCTTTTTATGACGGTTTAGAAAACTTAAAAGAGGTGCATTTTAACACCAGTAGTCTTTCTTTCAAATCGATCAACACCAGAGGTTTTGCAACGGTTGCAAATACACGTTTCATGCAGTTGGTGGATGGTATGGACAATTCATCTCCAGCATTGAACTTCGTATTAGGTAACTTAATCGGATTGTCAGATATAGATGTTCACAGTGTTGAATTACTTCCCGGAGCTTCTTCTGCACTTTATGGTGCGAATGCTTTTAATGGAATCTTATTCATGAACAGTAAAAATCCATTCGATTTTCAAGGAATTAGTGCTTATGTAAAAGGGGGTTTCACCAATCACGAAATTGCCGGAACCAATGAATATTGGGATGTAGGATTTCGTGCAGCTCACAAATTCTCTGATGTTATTGCTGCTAAATGGAATATCAATTTCCTAAGAGCAACCGAGTGGGTAGCCGGTGACCGTAGAGATTTGGCAGTTAATAATTCCGGTTTTGGAGTAAATCCAAATTATGATGGATTAAATATTTATGGTGATGAAGTTTCTACAAATATCAAAGATGTTGGTAGATCATTGGCCAATTTAGGTTTAATTCCAGGAGCTGCTGTGAATTTATTACCTAATTACAACGTGAGTCGTACCGGTTATGCAGAGCAAGACTTAAATGATAATTCAATTGAAAGTGTAAAAACCGATCTTTCTTTACATTTACGTCCTTGGAAAAATGACTTCGAAATTGTTTTACAACATAAAGTAGGTCTTGGTAATACGATTTACCAAGGTGCAAACAGATACCGTTTGGAAAACTTTATCATGCAACAAAGTAAAATCGAGTTTAGAAACCGTAATTTCTTTGTAAGAGGGTATTTGACTACAGAAAACGCAGGTGATTCTTACGATATGCGTTTTGCAGCTTGGAACGTAAACCGTGCATGGAAAGACGATTCTACTTGGTTTGGTCAATATGCTGGAGCATTCATTCAATCTACTTTGGCCGGACAATCAGCAGAGGCTTCTCATGCTATTGCAAGGCAAACGGCAGATACCGGAAGATTTTTACCGGGTTCACCTGAGTTTCAAACTGCTTTATCTAGTGTAATTCTCGATCCGGATTTAAGAACGGGAGCTAAGTTTAAAGACAATTCAAAAATTTACCACTCAGATGTAAATTACAATTTCAAAGAATTAATAAAGTTTGCAGAAATCCAATTAGGAGGTTCTTTCAGACAATATGAAATGAATTCAGATGGTACTATTTTTACCGATTTTGACGGTCCAATTCGCTACGATGAATACGGTGCCTATATGCAAGTTCAGAAAAAATTCATGGAAGACCGTTTGAAATTTACAGGTTCTATCCGTTATGACAAATCTCAAAATTTTGACGGTCAATTTTCACCACGTGTGTCTTTTGTATATTCAGCCGGAGAGCGTAAAAACCACAATTTTAGAGCTTCTTTCCAAACCGGTTTCCGTAATCCAACTACTCAAGATCAATACATCGGATTGGATTTAGGTCCGTTTGCTTTGATTGGTTCGGCACCGGATAACTTGACTCGTTTTTCAGAAACTTTAAACGTGAGTACTTCAGGTCAGGCTTTGCCGGGAGTTGGTGCTACAGCTACTCTTAACGGTTTGAATGCCTATCAAAATTCTTATACCATTCCTTCTGTTCAAGCCTTTGGTGCAGCATTACAAGCAGGTCAATCTATTCAAGATGCTTCACAATTGTTAGAGGTTGCCCGAATTGGATTGGTTAAACCCGAGTTTGTTAAGGCTTTTGAGGTGGGTTACAAATCAGTATTAGAAAACGGTTTAGCTATTGACCTTAATGCCTACTACAATATGTACAATGATTTCATGAGTACATCCAGAGTTATTACACCTTATTATGGTACTGTAGGTACAGACCCTTCAAACCCGGCCAATGCAGCATCTCATGCCGCACTTGCTTTTGGAGACCGTAGAGTATACCAAGTATATTCAAACTCAAGTACAGATATCAATTCACTTGGATTTGGAGTTGGTTTAAGTAAAAAAATCTACAAGGATTTCGAATTTGGGGTTAATTACAACCACGCTCAATTTGAATTCGATCAAGCTAAAGATCCAACATTTATTGCCGGATTTAATACCCCAAAACACAGAGTTAAAGCTTCTTTAGGAAATACAAACTTGTTCAAAAATTTTGGATTTAATTTGAATGCCAGATGGAGTAGTGAATACTTATGGCAATCTTCTTTTGCAGACGGTATGATTCCTGAAGTAACCGTGTTTGACGCACAAGCTTCTTATGCTATTCCAAGTTTGAAATCTTCTATCAAAATAAGTGCTTCTAACTTGTTTGGTAACGACTACCTTCAAGTAATTGGTGCCGGTAGAATCGGACAACAATATTTGATTTCTTGGACAGTTAATCCTTAATTTTAAACGAAAATTTCTAAGAATATGATTAAAAATATAAAATGGCTTTGCTTAGTTTCATTAACTTTCATAGCATGTAACAATGATGATGATTTAACCGATAATCAAGTGGTTTACACTTCAGGAACAGCCGATTTTTCTAAATTTGTTGCCGTAGGAAACTCATTGACTGCAGGTTATACAGATGGAGCTCTTTTCGTGAAGGGACAAGAAAATTCGTATCCCAATATTTTAGCTCAGCAGTTTTCGTTGGCTGGAGGTGGGACTTTTACAACACCTTACATGGCAGATAACCTGGGTGGAATTGTAGCAGGGAGCACACAAGTGGTTGAAAACCGCCTGTTTTTTAACGGTTCAGGACCGCAACGTTTGCCTGGAACACCTACAACAAGTGCCACGACAGTACTTACAGGGCCTTTTAACAATATGGGTGTGCCCGGAGCTAAAAGTTTCCATTTAAATCTAGCCGGTTATGGTGCTTTGAATGTGTATTATGGCAGATTTGCATCAAGTCCAACAGCTAAAATTATTGATGATGCCGTAGCTCAAAATCCAACATTCTTTTCTTTGTGGATAGGAAATAACGATGTATTGTCTTTTGCTACTAGTGGAGGCGATGGAGTAAATCAAACCGGAAATTTAAATCCGGCTACATACGGACCAAACGATATTACAGACCCAACTGTTTTTGCTTCTGTTTACAGTAACTTGGTAGACCAGTTAACAGCAAACGGTGCCGGTGGTGTATTGGCTAATATTCCAAATGTAACTACTATACCCTATTTTAAAACCGTTCCAACGGCACCATTATCACCAACTGCACTCGGTGGAGCTACCAATATTGCTACACTTAATGCACAATTGTATGGGCCTTTAAATCAAGTTTTCACGGCTTTTGGTGAGCCTGACCGCGTGAAGTTGTTGTCTGCTACTGCGGCTAACCCGATTTTAATTTATGATGAAGATGCAGCAGACCGTTCAGCTCAAATTACCGGTGCGTTATCTCCTATTTTAGGGGTGCCAACGGCAACCGCATTCGGAATGGTTTTTGGTAAAGCAAGACAGTCTACACCAAATGACTTAGTAGTTTTACCTGCTTCAACAGTTATCGGAACACCAAACTCGGCCTCGCCATCACCACTTATCAATTTAAATGGTGTAACTTATCCAATGGCTGACCGTTGGGTATTAACTCCGCAAGAGCAAACTATGGTGGCTAATGCAACTACAGCTTATAACAATACTATTGCAGCTATTGCAGCTTCAAAAAATCTAGCTTTTGTTGATGCGAATGCTTTATTAAATACGATTGCCACTACAGGAGTTCAAAGTAACGGGTTCACTTTAACTGGGGCTTTGGTTTTTGGAAATGCCTTTTCATTAGATGGCGTTCACCCAACCAGTAGAGGATATGCTTTTATGGCTAATAAATTTATAGAAGCCATTAATGCTACCTACGGCTCAAATTTACCTCCGGTGAATATTGGAAATTACAACAATTTGTATCCCGCAGCTTTGTAATAAGCATAAAACATATTACTTAAACCACCTCAATTTGGGGTGGTTTTTTTGTTTTACTACATTTTTATTAGGGCATTTGCAGCTTCACTTTCAATACTTCAAAAAAACCTAAAAAAAACATCGTTTTAGTATTGATTTTATATTTTTAAAAATTATCTTTGCACTCTGAAAAAAGACGTGTTTGAAACAAACATAAATAGCTATTAAATAAATACATAAGCAATGTCAAAAGTAATAGGAAAAGTTGCCCAAATCATCGGACCGGTTGTAGACGTAGTGTTCGATTCTAAAATTGCAGAATTACCCAAAATTTATGATTCTTTGGAAATCACCAAAAAAGATGGGACAAAATTAGTATTAGAAGTACAGTCTCACATTGGTGAGGATACAGTAAGAACCATCTCGATGGATTCAACTGACGGTTTGAGCAGAGGTACAGAGGTAGTAGCTACCGGAGCTCCTATTCAAATGCCAATTGGAGCAGATGTATATGGAAGACTTTTCAATGTAATTGGTGATGCTATTGATGGTTTGGGAGATTTACCAAAAGAAGGAACTAACGGTATTTCTATACACAGATCAGCTCCAAGTTTTGACCAATTATCAACTTCTACCGAAGTTTTATTTACCGGAATCAAAGTAATCGACCTTATTGAGCCTTATGCTAAAGGAGGAAAAATCGGTTTGTTCGGAGGTGCCGGTGTTGGTAAAACCGTTTTGATTCAGGAATTAATTAACAATATCGCTAAAGGTCACGGTGGACTTTCGGTTTTCGCTGGAGTAGGTGAAAGAACACGTGAAGGAAATGACTTACTTCGTGAGATGTTGGAGTCTGGAATTATAAAATATGGGGAAGATTTCATGCACTCTATGGAAAATGGAGGATGGGATTTATCCAAAGTTGATAAAATGGGAATGAGAGAGTCTAAAGCTACTTTCGTTTTCGGTCAAATGAACGAACCACCGGGAGCTCGTGCACGTGTTGCTTTGTCGGGTCTTTCTATTGCGGAATATTTCCGTGATGGTGCCGGTTCTGATCAAGGTAAAGATGTATTGTTCTTCGTTGATAACATTTTCCGTTTTACACAAGCGGGTTCTGAAGTATCTGCTCTTTTAGGGCGTATGCCTTCTGCCGTAGGTTACCAACCTACATTGGCAACCGAAATGGGTGCGATGCAAGAGCGTATTACATCTACCAAAAAAGGTTCTATTACTTCGGTACAAGCGGTTTACGTTCCTGCGGATGACTTAACCGACCCTGCACCGGCTACAACTTTTGCCCACTTAGATGCTACTACCGTATTGTCTCGTAAAATTGCAGAGTTAGGTATTTATCCTGCTGTAGACCCTTTGGACTCTACTTCTCGTATCTTAACTCCTGAAATTTTAGGTAAAGAACATTACGAGTGTGCTCAACGTGTTAAAGAAATTTTACAAAAATACAAACAACTTCAAGATATTATCGCCATCTTAGGTATGGAGGAATTGTCTGAAGAAGATAAATTGGCCGTATCTCGTGCCCGTCGTGTTCAACGTTTCTTGTCTCAACCGTTCCACGTAGCTGAGCAATTTACAGGTATTCCTGGAGTATTGGTAGATATTAAAGATACCATTAAAGGGTTCAACATGATTATGGATGGAGAATTAGATCATCTTCCTGAGGCGGCTTTCAACTTGAAAGGAACTATAGAAGATGCCATCGAAGCCGGTCAAAAAATGTTAGCAGAAGCCTAATAGAATTATGAATTACAAATTACGAATTATTAAATTTCGTAATTCGTAATTTCAAATTCGTAATTAATTAAATTATGATTTTAGAAATAGTATCTCCGGAAGCCACTTTATTTAAAGGCGAAATTACAGCTGTTACCTTACCCGGTATGGACGGTTCTTTCCAAATTTTAAATAATCACGCCCCTATTGTTTCTATTTTAAAACAAGGAACGGTAAAAATTACAGCTCCCAATTTTAAAATTAACAAGGAAGTAGCCGGAAAATTTACCAAGCTTAACGACCAAAATTATACGTTGGAAATTGCTTCGGGAACCATAGAAATGAAAGACAACAAAGTAATTGTTTTAGCCGACTAATTACTTGTATTCTAAAAAATAGAAAAGTCATACAGCAATGTGTGACTTTTTTTATTTTGGGATACAAGCTTCTTATTTGTATTCCTTATTTTCTTGATTATCTTTGATAAATGGTTCAGTTGCCGAATAACTTATTGCAAAAACTTCTGCAAAGAGAGCAAGATAATGCCCTCCGAATCTTGCCATCTACACAACACAGTATCGATTTTTCATCCAACGATTATTTGGGATTAGCTCAAAACGAACTCCTTTTTCACGAAGTGCATCAATATTTACTTCTTCAAAAAAAGAAGTTTAATGGAGCTACCGGATCTCGATTGCTCACCGGAAATCACCCGCTGTACACCGAAACCGAAACTTTTTTAGCTCAATTTCATCAAGCCGAAGCAGCTCTCATTTTTAATTCGGGTTACGATGCCAATATCGGATTTTTGAGCTCGGTTTTGCAACGAAATGATGTGGTTTTATACGACGAGTTTTGCCATGCTTCTATTCGGGATGGGATTCTAATGAGTCACGCGAAATCCTACAAATTCAAGCACAATGATCTGAATGATTTAAAGAAACTTTTGGAAAAGTTTTCAAACCCAAACGAAACTTCTGTTTTTGTGGTAACCGAAACGGTTTTTTCGATGGATGGCGATACGCCCAATCTAACGGAAATGTCGCAACTAATTCAAAAACACAAAGCCTTTTTTGTTGTAGATGAAGCTCATGCTCTGGGTGTTTTTGGACAAAATGGCGAAGGATTAATACAGCATTTGAATTTACAAGATTTGGTTTTTGCCCGTATTGTAACTTTTGGCAAAGCTTTAGGATGCCATGGAGCTGCCGTTCTGGGGAGCCAAACACTCAAATCGTACTTGATAAATTTTGCCCGAAGTTTTATTTATACTACCGGATTGG
>JANJWE010000341.1 GCA_024709705.1 Flavobacterium sp.
TAATCATGAAAAAATTTGTTCTCTATTGGTTTATTGTGGGCTTGGGCTGTATTTCATCCAAAAGTTACAGTCAAAATTATCCGCTTTCTAACGAATCCAAAATAAGTATACTAACCTGTGGAAGTGGCACCGAACTCCATGCTATATTTGGGCATACTGCCATTCGCATTGCCGATCCCGAGAGAGGACTAGATATCGTTTATAATTTTGGAATGTTCGATTTTAGAACGCCTAATTTTTATTTAAAATTCGTAAAAGGAGATTTACAATATTTTGTTGCCAATAGTTCATACGAAAACTTTATTTATGCCTACACACTTGAAAACAGGAGTGTTTACGAACAAAAACTTGAGCTCACTCAAGGACAAAAACAAAGCCTATTTGACAAGTTGAATACTGTAATGCTTTCAGATGAAAAATTCTACACTTACAAATTCATCCATACCAATTGTACAACCAAAGTCGTAGATCTCATCAATAGTGAATTCCCGGAACCCTTAGTGTTCAAAACAGACCCCAAAGACCTAAGCTATAGAAAGGTTTTAAATCCGTTTATGGAAGAATTATTTTATGAAAAATTGGGAATCAATATCCTTTTTGGATACCTGACAGACCACGAGGCAACACAACTCTTTTTACCCGTTGAACTTATGAACACCTTGGATAGAACCTCATTCCAAGGAAAAAAAATAGCCCAACCGTTGCAAAAAATTTTTGAAAAAGACAGCTCTCTCGACAAAAAATCAATTTGGAATACGCCTTACACTTTTTTACTGATTTTATTGGGTATTGTTTGGGCAAACAAGAGAATTGTAAACACCATTTTCCTATCCTTAATGGGAGCTATAGGGCTATTACTTATTGGAGTTGGATTTTATTCCAACCACATTGAAGTCACTCAAAACTATAATATTTTACTTTTCAATCCTATCCTTTTGGGTGCCCTTTTCTTTTACAAAAGTTCAAATCCAACGACACTAAAACGATGGAAAATTGTATTGGCTATAGGTTTGGGAATCTATTTTGTATTCCTACTAAACAAAGCTCATTTCTGGTTAATGCTACCCATTGGAGCAACAATAGGCTTTATGGTATTGAAGTGGGACCAAAGAAAATAAGTAGCATTTATTGACCCCGATAAAACAAAATGGTACTCAATGTTTTTATTAAAATATTGATATCCAAAAAGATGCTTCGGTGCTTGATATAATACAAATCGTATTGTAATTTAATCAAACTGTCATCTATAGAATCTCCATAAGAATAATTCACTTGAGCCCAACCCGTTAGGCCGGGTTTGATAACGTGACGGGTTTGGTAAAAAGGCATGACTTCAGCAATTTCATTAACAAATACCGGTCGTTCCGGTCTGGGACCTATTACAGCCATTTCGCCCATTAAAATGTTTAAAAATTGTGGAAATTCATCTATTCGGGTTTTTCGAAGAAACTTACCAAAAGGGGTAATTCGCACATCATTGGCTGTCGCAAATACAGCACCATGTTGTTCCGCATTTTTAACCATAGTGCGGAATTTGATAATGCGAAAATCTTTACCGTTTTGACCAACACGAACTTGAGTATAAAACATCTTACCTCTGTTTCCTATGAGATTACCAACAAATAAAAACGGAAGCAAAACTATTCCGATACCAATACCAAATAGGGCTATGACAACATCAAACAATCGAATTAACAACAAATACAACTGATTTTGATTGCTTCGGCTAAAAGGGAAATACCGATAAAAATCCTGTGCCACATATTGAACCGGTATGCGTTGTGTTAAATTTTCATATACATGGGTATATTCACGAATAGTAAATCCGTTTTCCAACAACAGTAATAATTTGTTGTATAAATCTACCGTAATTGCTTCGGTTTTTTGAGTGGCAACAACAATTTCCGAAATTGAATTTTGAGACACAAACCTTTCAAGCCTATCCAAAGGAACCATTTGAATGGAGGAATTGGGAATAGAATGCGACTCGCCACACTCAGCATCTACTAATGCAATTATAGTATAATGAGGATCTATACTTTTCAATCCCTGTATCAATTCATCAGCTTGTTCACGTTCGCAAACTAAGATAACTTTCTTTTCAAAGCGATGGGATGCCAAATACTTTTGGTAAAACATACGCCATAGTAGTAATGCTAAGAAAATTGCTAAGAAAAAATAAACGATTTGAATTCGATTTGAAGGGAGCTCCGGAGTTAAAATAGGTGTAAACAAATAAACAATCACCGTTGTAAATGAGGTAAGTATAATACTCCGAATTGCTTGAAATTGATTGCTGGCAACCTGCAAATTATACATTTCAAAAACAGAACCTATAAGCAATATGTAAGTACCTAATACAACCGTCCATTGGTAATTGTAAACGGTAATGTAAAAATACTTAAAATTAAAAATGATGCCTACCAAATAAAGGGAAAGCAATACCGAAAATACATCAAACAAGCGAAGTAATATTTTTCGCTCGGAAACTTCAAAATGTATTTTCTTTTTGCTGTTCATCGATGTTTTTAGGGTGCAATGTAATTAAAAGAATACAAATGTTAAAGTTATTTCAAAACTTCTTTCCACTGATTTTTAACAATTTGCCAGTCCAACTGTTCTACCTGATTCCGTGCCCTTTGAGTCATATCCTGGGTTTTATCCGGGTTTAAAATACATTGAACTAAGGCTTTTGCCATAGCATCTGCATCCGAATCGGGCACTAAAATTCCGGTTTCGCCATCAGAAATCAAATAAGGTACCCCTCCTACTCGCGTAGATAGCACAGGTAAACCTAAGGCCATAGCCTCCATAACACTCACCGGCATATTGTCAAAATGCGTGGTATTGATAAAAAAATCATAGGATTCTGAAAGTGAAATCCATTCAGCTTTGGTTAAACGGCCTTTAATTTCAACCGGTAAATTATAACGAGCTGCCATTTGAGTCATTGCTTCTTCTGATATCCCTTTAAAAGGTCCCACCATGGTTAAACGAGCTTTAGGATAAGAAGTAATTACATTTTGTAAAACCTGAAATGCCATCTCAGGATTATAAATACTGTCAAATGCTCTAACCCATAACAAGTTCGGTTCAAATGAAGTACGTTTTAAAAAAGTATAATTTTCTATTGAAAGCGTATTGGGTATCGAAACGATACGTGGTAAGTCTGAAGTCTCTAAAGCAGTTCTCAAATAGGCTGAAGGAACCACATTACAAAAGGAATTTTTGAAAACCATTGAGGCTAGAAAAGGCTGTTTTTGAATACGTTGTGGTAAATTACCCCCGTGCAAAATTGGAATATACTTAACGCGTAATAAACGACAAAGCTGACTCACTAAAACTGCATACCAAAAATTCAGAGTACTATAGGTATCTATTAAAACATAATCAGATTTTCGAGCGTATCGTAAAGTAACTATAAACATGTCTAGAAAACGAAAGACCTTGTTTTTTTTTGAGGAAGCTACAATTACTTCATACCCTTCATTTTGTAACAAAGGGGTAAGAGTTTCTATAGTGGAAACATTAATGCCGTGCTGGGATAATGCGTTTCCTAAATACAAAAGTTTTTTCATGCATACCTACTTTTAACAATGAAAGGGCATAAATAAAGGAAGGAGCGGCTGTTCGCATAGCTGCGTGGTTTAAAGTTAAAAACCAAAACGCCATAAAACAAAGTATGAAATAATGGTATTTATTGTCCAAATACAAAAGCAAGGGTGTAAATAACAAAATAAGCAATCCCAATATGCCCAACAGTCCATGCTCACCCAACATACGGGTTATTTCATTATGAGATGCCATAACCAAATCAAACTTAGCTTTACGATAAACCGTACCACTTCCTACTCCTCCCCCAAAAAAGGGATTTTCTAAAAACAACTCTATTTCGGTGATAGAAATACCTTCACGCCCGGATAGCAAACTTTGCTTTTCCCTTCCTTGAGCATCTTGATTGGCATACCTTTTATCAATCAAGCCGCTGGTTACCAAAGAAGTATAAAGCCAAACCAAAAATAAAGCTCCGGCAAATCCTCCCAACAAAAAGGTCATTTTAAATCGGGCGTTTGAATTCCCTTGCAAATAAACTACACCTACTAAAAGTGCAATCATAAAAAATCCGGTTATTACCCCACCACGAGAAAATGTGAGTAAACCCCTATAAGTTAAAAAAACAACCAATAGGGAATTAACCAACAATTGTAACTTAGTTGGAGAAGCCAATAATAACCTGGAAAAGAATACAAACATTCCAAATCCTAAAATGGTTGCAACCTGATTGGGACCAAAACCTCCCGAAGTAGCAAAATTGGATCCGGTATTTATCAAAACTTCTTTTAAATCCGGTGTATACAAAACCAAATAAGTGGCACAACTAACTATAGGCAATCCCGCCCACAATAAAACTTCTTGTAATTTAGCAAAAGAAATCTTTCGACTGTAACAATAAATGGAGGCGATAATTAAACTTAAAGGACCGGATAAATTAAACATCATAATTTGACGAAAACGTTCCTCTTCACTTACCTCTATCATTCCTAAAACAATGCCCGGCAATAGGAGTATAAAAAACAGCCCATAAGCTACTGCATTTTTGGAAAACCCCTTGAAATACATACCTAATGCCAGAAGAATCATGATAGAATATTTGGTAAATTCATGATTGACGGTTCCTTTTGTCATTCGCAAAAAAACTTCAGAACCCACCAAATAGGCACAGACCAATAAAGCCTCTTCATTAGCATTACTGTTTCGAAAAACCCAAACTATACCCACCATAAAAATCAAAAGCCCAAAAGCAACCGACAGAGCAGGCAAAGCATATATAAGTATACCTAAAAGTACATGGGCAATAACTAACCGTAAATAGGGTAAATCTTTCATGCGTTTGAATTAGAAAAAAGGACTAGGTATCGGTACCAAAGACATGTTTTCGGAGTTTGTAAAGATAATGATCAAAAGTAAATAATTTTGCCAATTCTTGAATAGCACTTGAAGTCTTTTTCAATTGTTCCGGAGTTGAATTTAAAGCCAATGAAACTACACTGGAATAGGAAGTAGAACTGTGAATATCCCAAACAAAACCATTGGATTCATTCAAATAATGTTTGATACTACTCACATTCGAAACTATGGGAATCACTCCATAACAAGCAGCCTCTGCTATAACTTTTGGAAATCCTTCATTAGTGCTGGGCAACATAAAGAAATCCGATTTTTTTAAAAAAGAATGTACCTCAGGTCGATCCAAGTACCCATGAAACAAAATGGTATGGGGTAAATTTTGAGCCAAAAGTTCGCAAGAGGCACGTTCGGGTCCATCTCCTATTATGTGAACTTCTTGAATCAATGATGGGGGTACATCAGCCAGGGCGTGTAAAATTCGATCAACGCCTTTAACATGATCAATTCGTCCTACAAAACTGAGCACAAAAGGAGGCTCAAATTTTTTGGATTGAGCATAAACAGCTCCTTCTTCCAAATGCGTTTGTGTAAGACATGGATTTTCAAAAGAATAACATTGAGGAGCTTGATGTGGCCAAAATCCATTAATTGTAACCGGATAATTGACCCATTTTTGTTGCAAAAACCATCGCTGCCAGCCATTCGAACGTGGCGGACGTTCCTGTTCCCAATCGCCGGCATATTTTACCCAAAACGTATAATCCCGTTTCCAAAACCACGTAAACAAAGGCAACAAAAACAATCCCATAGCGGTTGGGGTTCGCAATTGAACCGCCGAAGCTCCTACCAACTGTTTTTTTACAGTTCGAATAATACCGGGCATTTTAAAAAATATTCCCAATTTTTGCTTCAAACTTTTACCTCCATAAGCCGGAATAGGAACATAGGTAATATTAGACTTCGTATATGCCACCGAACTGGGCGGG
>JANJWE010000003.1 GCA_024709705.1 Flavobacterium sp.
ATTGGTGCTTTTGATACCTTTCATGCGGAATTTCCCTTTGATTCTGCAATCAAAAAATTGATTTTCTTCTGTCTTGACGGTGTACCAACTTCCGGTAGATTTATAAACAATTCCTGTCATGAAGCAAAGATATTACAATTCTTTAAATCTATAATTTTAGAATCTATAAAAACAAAAAAGAGCTGCATATTGCAACTCTTTCTTGGTGTTTTAAACACTATTTTAGTATTTGTAAGCAATCCCTTTTTTGATAGCTTGAGAACCTCCCAATTGGTTTGAGCTGGCTCCAACAGTTGTTTTATCAGCTGTTTGTAAAATGAAAGGACAACCCATTGCTGCTGCAGCCATTTTCAATTTTTTCTCTGCTTTTTTATCAGCTGTATTACCGGTATGGTAGTTAATTAAACCTGTTTTTCCACGGATTTCCTCAACCTTTTTCAATCCAGCAATATAAGATTTCTCTTCAAGAATAACTACTTTTTCCCAATCTGCCTCGCCATTTACAACGATTTTTTCGGTTACTTCTTCTACACGTCCTGTTTTACCATAAACAATTTTTTCAACGGCATACTTACCAATAGTGTTTTCAGCATCTTCGCCGTCGTATTTGAAGATAACCGTGTACTCTTCTAATTTAATCACTTTACCTTCAACAACTTCTCCATTGTGTTTGTAAATCTTATCTACTTGAGCTGTAGCAACGGCAGTTACAAAAAGTAATGCCATAAAGAATAATTTTTTCATCATGTTTGTTATTTATGTTATTTTATTTTGGTGCGATAGTACGAAAATTATGCCAATAAAAAAATTAATTTTTATTTATTATTTTTTCTTGATGTAAAATACTTTCTTGGTGAATTGCTTTAAATAATTGCACTACAAAATCTTCACTCAAACCCTTTTGCATGCCACTATCGGTCATTTTTGCCAAAATTTCATTCCATCTTTTATTTTGAAGAACAGCCACATTTTTTTCTTTTTTCAAAACTCCTATTTGATCCACTATAGCCATTCTTCTTCCTACAATCTCCAGTATTTTTTGATCAAACTCATCTATTTGTGTGCGTAATTTTGATAATTTATAAACAAATTCATCCGCATCATCAGTTTGTTTCCTAACTTTTAATTCAATAAAAATCTTTTTTAAAACATCCGGAGTTACTTGTTGAGCTGCATCACTCCAAGCATTATCGGGATCAATATGGGTTTCTATTATTAATCCGTCATAATTTAGGTCAAGAGCCTGCTGAGATACTTCTTGTATCATATCTCTACGCCCTGTTATATGTGATGGATCACAAATTAAAGGTAAATCTGGAAATCGATTTTGGAAATCTATAGCAATTTGCCATTCTGGATTGTTTCTATATTTGGTTTTTTCATAAGTTGAAAACCCTCTGTGTATTACACCGAGTTTAGAAATTCCGGCTCCGGCTAATCGTTCCAATCCACCAATCCAGAGAGACAAATCCGGGTTTACGGGATTTTTTAGCAATACAATTTTATCGGTATTTTTCAAGGCCTCTGCAATTTCCTGAACTGCAAAAGGGTTCACGGTTGTTCGAGCACCAATCCACAACACGTCTATATCGTACTGTAAAGCTAATTTTACATGAGTTGCATTAGCAACTTCAACAGCCATTAAAAGACCGGTTTCTGCTTTTGCTCTTTGCAACCATTTCAAACCGATTTCTCCTACTCCTTCAAATCCACCGGGTCTTGTTCTGGGTTTCCAGATACCGGCTCTAAAAATACTAACATCTGAGTTTTTCAATTCATGTGCTATTTGGAGCACTTGATCTTCAGTCTCAGCACTGCAAGGACCGGCGATTACAAGTGGATGCGAAAGTTGAAAATCTTGCAACCACGTTCTAAATTCTTTTTTATTTTCCATAGTTTTTCTGAGTGTAAAGTTAGTTTCTTTTTTGAAAATATTCTTAATCTAAGTTTGATTTTCCGGCTTGATATTCGCCTAAAACTTTATATTCTGTTGTCATAATTTGAAGCAAGCGGTTTGCTTTTTCAAAAAATGCATAGTTCGAAAAAACAAAATCAACAAAAAAGGAATATTTAAAAGGCTTTTCAATAATTGGCATAGATTGAATTTTTGTTAGATTGAGTTGAGACGTATTAAGAACGTTTAAAACAGTTGCCAAACTACCCGGTGTGTCATCCAATTCAAATTTTACCGAAACTTTATTAGGACTTATTTTTTGCAATACATGTTTCTCTTTACTCAAAATCACAAAACGGGTTTTATTTGATTTTACGGTATGAACAGCTGATTGAATCGTTTCTAATTCGTAAAGTTTTGTAGCGAGCGGACTTGCTAAAACCCCCACATGCATAAGTTTATTTTCTCTAACGTTTTTAGCTGCGGCTGCAGTATCCGTTGTTTCAATCAATTTGATTTTAGGAAATTGTTCCAAAAAAACAGAACATTGTAATAAAGCGATAGGATGTGAATGAATTTCTGTAATATTTTCAATTGAAACTCCTGCAAATCCCATTAAATCCAGTTGAATATTCAAATAATATTCGCCAATAATTTGCAAATCATATGTATCAATAAGTGCATAATTGGGTATTATTGAACCTGCAATAGAATTTTCTAAAGCCATCACACCAAAATCTGATTGTGATTGA
>JANJWE010000104.1 GCA_024709705.1 Flavobacterium sp.
AAATGTTAACTTCTAAAAATCCAAGAAAATGAAAAATAAAATAATATTACCCTTAATGATACTAGGATTTTTGATGAATTCAACGTCCTGTAGCGATGATTTTGTAGATAGAACCCCTGAATATTCTATTGATTCCGAAAACTATTTCAACTCAGAAACCGATTATTACAATGCTTTAGTTGCAGCTTATGATTTGCTTCAAAGCACCTATTTAAATGCCATGTTGGGAGAGATTGCTTCAGATAATACCCTTTGTGGGGGCGAAAACCCTACAGATGTTATCGGATTCCAACAAATTGATGATATGATTCATACTCCTGTAAATTCCAATTTAAGAGATTTATGGGGTTGGATGTTTGCCGGTGTAAATAGAGCCAGTTATATCCTTGAATTTAAAGATAAAACTGATTTTCCGGGTAAAAATCAAATCATTGCCGAAGCCCGATTCTTAAGAGCTTACTATCACTTTGAATTGGTTAAATGGTTTGGTCCCATACCGTTAAAAGGTGATGCTCGTTTTAAAATTGGAGATGAAAAAGTTATACCGAGATCTCCGATTGAAGATGTATATGCATCAATTGAAGCCGATTTACAATTTGCAGTTGACAATTTAAGTGTAACGGCTCCACAAGTTGGAAGAGCTACTAAAGGTGCTGCACAAGCTCTTTTAGGAAAAGTGTATTTGTATCAAAATAAATTCAATCTTGCAGCCACAACTTTGGACAACTTAATCCAAGTAACCGGTGGTTATTCTTTAATTCAAAACTACAGTACCCTCTTTGAATTTTCTCAAGAAAACGGACCTGAATCTGTTTTTGAAGTACAATACACCGATGTTGAAGGAGCCGGGTTTGGTTGCTTACAATGTAGTGAAGGTAATGTTGCAGTTGGATTTAACGGAATAAGAAACTACAGCGGGCCTTTATTTTCATCCGGATTTAGTTTCAATATACCCACTTCTGAAGCTTACAATGCCTATCCTGCAGGAGATTTGAGAAGAGATGTTGCCATTTTAAACATAGAAACTTGGGCTGCTCAAACCGGAGCTACCTATGGTACCGGAAACGAACATACAGGATTCTTTAATAGAAAATACCTACCCAGAGTGCGTAGTAGCCAAGCCGCAGGCGATTTAAACCTAACCAATCCTAATAATTACAGAGCCATTCGCTATGCCGATGTGTTGCTAATGGCTGCAGAAGCATTCAACAGAGGAGGTATAGATGATTCAAAGGCTCGCTTTTACTTAAATGAAGTGAGAAGACGTGCTTTTGGGAACTCAAACAACGACATAACAGCCAGTGGAGCTGCTTTAACTGACGCAATTTGGAACGAAAGAAGATTAGAGCTTATGGGTGAAGGTCATCGTTTCTTTGACTTAGTAAGAACAGGCAAAGCGGCACAAACCATTCCGGGATTCATTGCAAACAAACATGAAGTTTTCCCTATTCCAATTGAAGAAATTCAATTCTCTAACGGAAATTGGTCTCAAAATCCAAATTATTAAAAAATACAACTATGAAAAAAATAATTTCTTTATTCAGTTTCATTGCATTGGTACTGGTGTACTCTTGCTCTTCTGACGATTACAGCGATGCATTTCTTGATGATGTAACTGCCCCAAGTAATCTAAGTGCTTTATTTACGATTACTCAAAACAACTCGGGACTTGTTACCATAAGACCCAATGGAACCGGAGCTACAATTTATAAAATTTACTTTGGCGACGGCACACAAAATCCGGGACAAGTATCACCGGGACAGGCTATCACACACACCTATGCCGAAGGTAACTACACTGTTCGTATTGTTGGAGTAGGAATTACCGGGTTAGAAACAGAAATAACTCAAAATTTAACCGTTACTTTTGTTGCACCCGAAAATCTAAGTGTAAATATCAGTCCTGAAGTTGGAAATGCATACAAAATAAACCTTACAGCAAGTGCTGACTATGAAACCTATTTTGAAGTGTTTTTTGGTGAAACACCTGATGAAACTCCAATTCAATTCAACGAAGGGCAAACGATTTCACATACCTATCAAACAATTGGAACCTACCAAGTTCGCGTGGTAGCCTACAGTGGTGGTGCCGCAACGACAGAATCTGTACAAAATATAACCATTTTTGATCCGTTACTTTTACCCATAACTTTTGAATCACCTACCCTAAATTACAATTTTATTAGTTTTGGTGGGGCTTTCTCAACTGTAGTTAACAATCCCGACATTGGTGCAAACAATACAAGTGCACGTGTAGGTAGATTAACCAAAACTGCCGGTTCTGAGGTATGGGCTGGTTCGCTTTTGGTATTAGATGCTCCTATTGACTTCAGTTCACAACAAAAAATAAGTGTAAAAACTTGGTCTCCTGTTGCCGGTGCAACTGTAAAATTGAAATTGGAAAATGCAAGTAATCCTAACATCAATGTAGAAGTAGATCAAGTGACAACTGTAGCCAATGCTTGGGAAACTTTGATATTTAATTTTGACGGTATCAACAACGCTAATAATTATCAAACCGTTGTACTGTTTTTTGACTTTGGAAACAATGGAAATGGTGCCAATTATTACTTTGATGACATCATGTTAACAGACGGTCAAGAAGAATTGAAACTACCTGTAACCTTTGAAAATTCGAATTTAAATTATTCATTTCTTAATTTTGGTGGAGCTAATACCGATGTAATCAACAACCCAAGTCAAACAGGAATTAATACGAGTACAAAAGTGGGTCGATTGGTAAAAAACAGTGGTTCTGAAGTTTGGGCCGGTTCTTTTATCGAATTGGACGTTCCTATCGATTTTTCATCTTTGCAAAAAATAAAAATGAAAACTTGGGCTCCTCAATCGGGTATTGTAGTTTTAATGAAACTCGAAAATCTAAATAATCCTTCTATAAATGTTGAAGTTCCGGTAACCAATACCGTAGCCAATTCATGGGAAGAATTAACATTTGACTTTACGGGAATTAACAACGCCAATCAATACCAAAGAGTTGTGGTATTCTTCGCTTTCGGAACCTCCGGAACGGGTGCTTCTTATTACTTTGACGATATACAACTAACAAATTAATGCTATGAAAAATATTTTAAAAACAACTTCTCTTTTTCTGTTGACACTCTTTGTATTTGTGAGTTGTCAGGATGATGATACCCAATTTGGTGCAATCATCACTCCGGAAAGTATACAAATCATTACTGAAATTCAAGGGCAAGATACCGAAAACCCTAATGGTGACGGTTCTGGAATAGTTACATTCAGAGTAACTGCAGAAGGAGCTACCAACTATAAATTTTACTTTAGTGATGGAACCAATGCCAATGCCCCAAGTGGTACATACACAAAACGTTTTACTCAAAACGGAACCAATACCTATGAGGTAAGTTTGGTAGTTAGTGGAACAGCAGGGGTTTCAACCAGTACTACATTTGATGTTACTGTGTTCAGTAATTTTACAGATGATGAAGCAGTTAGTTTCTTGACAGGTGGAACTACAAAAAAATGGTATTGGTCTGCTTCAGAACCGGGTCACTTGGGTGTAGGTGAAAACAGTACAAATGCAGAAAACAATTTCAGACCTAATTATTATAGTGCCGCTCCTTTTGAAAAAGCAGGCTCTCCGGAAAGTAGCTGTTTGTATGAAACAGAAATGACGTTTAGTTTAGATGCTAATGGAAATTTAAAATTTAGCAACAACAACGGCGGTAGAACTTTCTTTAATGCGGCATATAACAGCGTTGGAGGCGGTGGCGGAGGTTCAGACTTGTGTTTGCCTTTTGATGTATCAGGAGAGAAAACCGTGTTGTTAGGACCATCTGAATCAATTTTAATGACTACAAACCTCGATAAAACCAGAGGAACTAGCATGACTTTTTCTGATGGAGGATTTATGGGGTATTACATTGGTCAAAGCACTTATGAAATATTATCAATCACTGAAAACAGAATGATTGTGAGAGCTGTTCCCGGAAACGATGCCGGTTTAGCTTGGTATCATATTTTCACAACTACACCGG
Organism: Flavobacterium sp.; assembly: GCA_024709705.1. Classification (GTDB taxonomy): domain Bacteria; phylum Bacteroidota; class Bacteroidia; order Flavobacteriales; family Flavobacteriaceae; genus Flavobacterium. The sequence continues at coordinate 4,017 of JANJWE010000104.1, forward strand.
TAAACGAGCAAGGCTCAGGTGGAGGTGGAAATGACGATTTCACAAACCTGGTATGGGCCGATGAATTTGATACCAATGGGGCTCCAAACAGTTCAAACTGGGGCTACGATATTGG
>JANJWE010000150.1 GCA_024709705.1 Flavobacterium sp.
TTGATATGAACGATGTGCGAATTGATTATTTCTGTTCGTCAGGTCCCGGTGGTCAGTCGGTAAACACGACGAAGTCGGCTGTTCGTATGACGCACATTCCAACCGGATTGGTGGCTCAATGTCAGGATGAAAAATCGCAACATAAAAATAAAGACAAAGCTTTAACCGTTTTGCGTTCGCGTTTGTACGAATTGGAATTAGCCAAAAAGCAAGCGGAAGATGCAACCAAGCGTACTTCTCAAGTGAGTAGTGGCGACCGTTCGGCAAAAATCCGTACGTACAATTATGCTCAAGGACGAATTACCGATCACCGCATTGGATTGAGTATTTTTGATTTAGATGGATTCATGAACGGAAATATCCAAAAAATGATTGACGAGTTGCAGTTGGTAGCCAATACCGAAAAACTGAAAGAATCAGAAGTGTTTTAATTCAATACATACCAAGAAGCCCACTCCAAAAAGGTGGGCTTCTTTTTTACCCATTAATTCATATTTTTTTGAGAACTTTGTAACAAACAACTACCATGACTACAACACAACTTATTGAACAAATTCATCAAAAAAAATCGTTTTTATGCATCGGTTTGGATGTGGATTTGACCAAAATTCCGCCACATCTTTTAGTGGCTGATGATCCGATTTTTGAATTTAACAAAGCCATTATCGATGCTACACATGATTTATGTGTTTCCTATAAACCGAATACGGCTTTTTATGAAGCGTATAGCTTGAAAGGTTGGCAGTCATTACAAAAAACCATTAACTACATCAACGAAAAGTATCCTGAAATTTTCACCATAGCCGATGCGAAGCGAGGCGATATTGGCAACACGTCGACCATGTATGCCAAAGCTTTTTTGGAAGATTTGAATTTTGATTCGGTTACCGTGGCACCTTACATGGGAAAAGATTCCGTGGAACCGTTTTTGGCTTTCGAAAATAAACATACGATTCTTTTGGCGTTAACGTCTAATGAAGGAGCATTCGATTTTCAAACGAAACTTTCCGAGGATAAAGAAATATATAAACATGTTTTAGAAACCTCCAAAACCTGGAAAAACAGTCAAAATTTGATGTATGTGGTTGGTGCGACAAAGGCGGAATATTTCACTGAAATTCGAAAAATTGTACCGGATAGTTTTCTTTTAGTTCCCGGTGTAGGAGTACAGGGTGGAAGTTTACAAGAAGTGTGTAAATTTGGTATGAATACTAATGTAGGCTTATTAATCAATTCTTCCCGCGGCATTATTTATGCTTCCAATGGAACTGATTTCGCTGAAAAAGCAAGAGAAGAAGCACTGAAGTTACAAAAAGAGATGGAAGAGATTTTAAAAAAATAATGTTGAATTATGTTGACCAAATAGGAGTTGAACACTCTTTCAAAACCACTCCCAAACGAATCATCTCTCTCGTTCCCTCTCAAACGGAATTGTTATACGATTTAGGGCTGGAAGATGAAATCGTTGGCATTACCAAGTTTTGCGTTCATCCAACACATTTGAAAGCTACTAAATCCATTATTGGTGGAACCAAACATGTCAAGTTTGACAAAATAAAAGCCCTTCAACCCGATATAATTATTGCCAATAAAGAAGAAAATACCAAAGAAATTGTAGAAGAATTGAGCAAAATTTGTCCCGTTTGGGTAACTAATATTGTTACCATTGAAGACAATTTTCAAATGATTTCTGATTTTGGAAAATTATTTAATAAACGTATTGAAGCTCAAAAATGGAACGATAAAATTACGTTTGCGTATAATGATTTTCAGAACTTTTTAAAAGATAAACCTTTTCGAATAGTGGCTTATTTTATTTGGGCTAATCCCTTTATGGTAGCCGGAAAAGATACGTTTATCAACGAAATGCTTACTATGAATCGATTTCAAAATATTTATTTGGAAAAAGGACGTTATCCGGAAATTGAATTGGAGAAAATGCGACAAGAAGGTGATCCGGAAATTGTTTTTTTGTCGTCAGAACCGTTTCCTTTTAAAGACGAACATGCCTTTGAAATCGGACGTCATTCGCATCATGCCAAAACCCTTTTTGTAAATGGCGAAATGTTCTCTTGGTATGGTAGCAGACTCTTAAAAGCTTTTGAATATTTTAAAGCGATTCATCAAAAACTATAGTTCTACTTCTTCCAAAATCAAAGTTTCTTTTGGAGAAACGGTATTAGTTTTCTCTGATTTTTCCTTTGGTTTTTGTTGTTTCTTTTTTACAAAAGTTGAGAACTCTTCCTTTAAAAATAACAAGTCTTTATTTTCTTTAAATACGCCTTTCATTGGGGGTAAAATTTGTTTTGGCAAAGATATATTATTTCAAGATTAAATTTTCATTAAGATTTGTTAAGATTGCTTTTGTGGATAAAAAGACTATTTTTGTTCAAAATCTGAAGCTTTGATTGCACATACGATTTACCGAAACGAAAACAGTATTGAGTGGGTGACCTTTGTTCATGGAGCAGGAGGGAGCTCGTCTATTTGGTTCAAACAAATTAGAGAATTTCAAAAACATTTTAATGTTTTACTCCTAGATTTAAGAGGTCACGGCGAATCAAAACCCAATTTAAAAAACGGATTCAAACAAAAATATACCTTTCAATCGATTGCTCAAGATGTCTATGAAGTAATAGATTATCTAAAAATTGAATCATCTCATTTTGTGGGGATTTCCTTAGGTACTATTGTTATTAGACAATTGGCCGAAATGTATCCAACTAAGGTAAAATCTATGATAATGGGAGGGGCTATTTTAAAAATGAATTTTCGATCTCAAATTTTAATGCGATTAGGTAATATATTCAAGTATGTTTTGCCTTATTTGGTATTGTATCGTTTTTTTGCATTTGTGATAATGCCCAAAAAAAATCACAAACAATCCCGTTTACTTTTTATTAATGAAGCCAAAAAATTATACCAAAAAGAATTCATCAAATGGTTCAAACTAACAGCAGAAATCAATCCGGTTCTCAAATGGTTTAGGCAAGTAGAAGTAAATATCCCTACTTTGTATGTAATGGGCGAAGAAGATTATATGTTTTTACCATCCGTCAAACAAGTGGTTGAAAATCACGTCAAAACAGCTCAACTTTATATAATTCAAAATTGTGGACATGTGGTTAATGTTGAGCAACCGGCAATTTTTAACGAAAAGGTAATTGGCTATTTAAAGTCGCAAAAATGAGTTTAATTTTTACTTTTTTAAATAAAAAAACTCCGGCAATTGCCGGAGTGATTTTTTTAACTAACTCTAACCAAACAAAACTCTTATTTGTATGATGCAAATATCAGAAGATTTTGGGACACTTTATGTTAAGCATTTGTTATATATATGTTATTGATTATTAAAAAATTAGGTATTTCATATTTTAACCTGAAACCTAAAACTTCTATTTCTTATCCTGCATCGCAAAAACCCTCTTCAACAAATCAGAACTTCTCGCATTCAAATTGGTACGAATCTCTTTTTCCTCTACGGCAATCATTTTAAAGACACCTTCCATTGCTTTTGTAGTCGTATAATCCGTTAAATCGGGATTCACCTTTTTTACTAACGGAATCGAATTGTATTTCGTTATAATTTCCTTCCAAATTTTATCTGCTCCCACTTTCTCAAACGAATTTTTTATCACCGGATTAAATTTGGCATACAATGCAGTGGAAGTCGAATTCTGCAAATAAGATGTTGCCGCCGTTTGATTACCCATCAAAATGTTTTTAGCATCATTAAAGGTCATTTGTTTCACCGCATCCACAAAAATTGGAGTGGCTTCCTTCACCGCATCTTCCGCAGCTCGGTTCAATACTTTCAAACCTTCATCGGCCAAACTCGATAATCCCATCGATCGTAATCGGGAATCCACCATTTTCAACTCATCCGGAAGCAAAATTTTCACCGCCTCATTTTTAAAAAAACCATCGGTTTTAGTGAGTTTTGAAACTTGTTTGTCTATTCCGTTATTTAAGGCCTCTTTTAAACCATTGGCAATATCCGCATTTCCAAGAATTCCATTAGTTTGAGGCAATTGAGCCGCAATTTGTTGCATTTCCGCACAACTAAAAAAAGTAAAGGCACATAAAAGTAAGATTGTTTTTTTCATAGTAGATAAAATTTATAGTCCAAAAATAAGCAATTACCATGCCTTTTTCATCAG
>JANJWE010000157.1 GCA_024709705.1 Flavobacterium sp.
AATCATTTAAAATTAGTTGCACCCAATAACCGCCCTAAAATTGATATTATTGTTGTAGGAACCGGGTTAGCCGGTGCTTCTGCCGCTGCCTCTTTTGGTGAAATGGGATATAATGTAAGTGCTTTTTGCTTTCAAGATTCACCTCGAAGAGCTCACTCCATTGCCGCTCAAGGTGGAATTAATGCAGCCAAAAATTATCAAAATGATGGTGACAGTGTGTACCGTCTTTTTTATGATACGATAAAAGGTGGTGATTACCGTGCTCGTGAAGCAAACGTGCACCGTTTAGCCGAAGTTTCAGGTAGCATTATCGACCAATGTGTGGCTCAAGGTGTTCCTTTTGCTCGTGAATACGGAGGAATGTTAGACAACCGTTCTTTCGGAGGAACACAAGTACAACGAACGTTTTATGCCGCTGGTCAAACAGGTCAGCAGTTGTTATTAGGAGCGTATTCAGCTTTATCCAGACAAATCGGTTTAGGCCGTGTGAAAATGTTTAACCGCCACGAAATGCTAGAATTGGTAAAAGTAGACGGTAAAGCTCGCGGAATCATTGCTCGAAACTTAATCACAGGAGAATTAGAAAGACATTCTGCTCACGCGGTAATTATAGCATCAGGAGGTTACGGAAACGTGTATTTCCTTTCAACCAATGCCATGGGAAGTAATGTAACCGCTTCATGGAAAATCCACAAACAAGGAGCGTTATTCGCCAACCCTTGTTTTGTGCAAATTCACCCAACGTGTATTCCAGTTCACGGAACCAATCAGTCCAAATTAACGTTGATGTCAGAATCATTGCGTAATTCAGGCCGTATTTGGGTACCTAAAAAGAAAGAAGATGCCGAAGCCATTCGTGCCGGAAAATTAAAACCAACGCAAATAGCCGAAGAAGACAGAGATTATTTCTTAGAAAGAAGATATCCCGCGTTTGGTAACTTAGTACCTCGTGACGTAGCTTCGAGAGCGGCAAAAGAGCGTTGTGATGCCGGTTACGGTATTGAAGCTAATGATACGAATGAAGGGGTATACCTTGATTTCTCTACCGAAATTAAAAGCAAAGGAAAACAAGCCGCATATGCTCAAGGAAATCACAACCCTTCCGAAGAAGAAATCATCAAATTAGGTAAAAAATGGTTGGAAGAAAAGTACGGAAACTTATTCACCATGTACCAAAAAATTACCGATGAGAATCCATATGAAACTCCAATGAAAATCTATCCTGCCGTGCATTACACGATGGGTGGTGTTTGGGTAGATTACAACTTAATGTCAACTATTCCGGGTTGTTTTGTGGCTGGAGAAGCGAATTTCTCAGACCACGGAGCCAATCGATTAGGGGCTTCTGCGTTAATGCAAGGTTTAGCCGATGGGTATTTTGTTTTACCTTACACGGTTTCTAACTATCTAGCCGACGAAATCAGAACCGGAAAAATTTCGACTGACTTACCTGAATTTGCGGAAGCGGAAAACAATGTGAAATCACAAATCGACAAGTTTTTGAACAATAAAGGGTCCAAATCGGTTGATTATTTCCACAAGCGTTTAGGTTTAATCATGTGGAACAAAGTAGGTATGGCCAGAAACGAACAAGGTTTAAAACAAGCCATCGCTGAAATAGCTCAATTAAAAGAAGAATTCTACAGTGATGTTTTTGTTCCGGGAAGTGCCGATGAATTAAACCCTGAATTAGAAAAAGCTCTTCGCGTAGCCGATTTCATCGAATTGGGTCAATTAATGGCCATGGATGCGTTGCAACGCAATGAATCATGCGGTGGTCATTTCCGTGAAGAGTACCAAGATGCAGAAGGTGAAACACTTCGTGACGACGAAAACTTCAAATTTGTGGGTGCTTGGGAATACAAAGGTTCAGACATTTCAAAAGCCGAATTACACAAAGAAGAATTGAAATACGAAGAAATCAAAATTGCAGCTCGTAATTACAAATAAAAAATTATGAGAAAGTATTTAATATGTATTAGTATAATTTTTATTGCTGGTTTCAATAGTGTTTTTTCTCAAAATTTAGTTAGTCAACCTATTGCCAAACCTTCAAAAGGAAAGTCATTAGTTTATATAACGAGATCAAATGGAGCAATGTTAATGAACTTTAGATTTTATGACAGAGATTTATTCGTTGGTGCATTAGAGTATGGAAGCTATTTTGTATATGAATGTGATCCTGGAGAACATTTATTTTGGGTTGCTTCTGAAAACAGAGATTTTATTGAAGCAAATTTGGAAGCAGATAAAGTTTATGTTATTGATCTTGAAGCAAGAATGGGAGCATTTGTTGCTGCAGTTGCCGCAGTTCCTCAAAAACCTAATGAAAAGAGGCATAAAAAAAAGTTTTATAGAACGGTAAAAAAAGAATTAGAAATTAAAAAGTTTCAACATCAGCTTTCATCTGAGGACAAAGAAGAAAATATTAAATTAGCATTAGAAAAATATAAAGAACTTAAAGAAAAAAAATCTTCTAAAATATCTGTTTTATCCTTTGACATGAATTTTGAAAATGCAGATAAACCAGAATAAAATATTTAATCATGAGTGCAGCAAAAAATATCAACATTACATTAAAAATTTGGCGTCAAAAGAATGCCAAAACCAAAGGAGGAATTGAAACATATAAATTGGATAACGTTTCAACAGCGAGTTCGTTTTTGGAAATGTTAGACCAATTAAATGAGCAATTAATCAACCAACAAAAAGAACCGGTTGCCTTTGACCACGATTGTCGTGAAGGAATCTGTGGTAGCTGTTCGTTATACATCAACGGACGTGCCCACGGACCCGATACCGGAATTACCACTTGTCAATTGCACATGCGAATGTTCAACGATGGCGATACCATTTATGTTGAGCCATGGAGAAGCAAAGCTTTCCCGATAATCAAAGACTTGGTAGTAGACAGAAGTGCGTTTGACCGCATCCAACAAGCCGGTGGTTTCGTGTCGGTAAATACTTCCGGAAGAACTATAGATGCCAATTCCATTCCGGTACCTAAAGACGATGCAGATAAAGCCTTTATGGCAGCCGCTTGTATTGGTTGTGGTGCGTGTGTGGCGACATGTAAAAACGGTTCGGCTATGCTGTTTGTTGGAGCAAAAGTATCGCAATATGCTCTTTTACCGCAAGGAAAAGTAGAAGCAACAGAACGCGTTTTAAACATGGTGCGTCAAATGGACGAAGAAGGTTTCGGAAATTGTACCAATACCGGTGCCTGCGAAATCGAATGTCCAAAAGGCATTTCCTTAGAAAATATCGCTCGTATGAACCGCGAATATCTAAAAGCGAGTCTGTAATATAATTTACATCATTCTATCAAAAGCATTCAGCAGTAGTTGAATGCTTTTTTTGTGGGCGTTTACGGGCTTTTCGTTACAAGTCCTCGCCCAAAAAAGCAATTTTCTAAAGTCCCAAAAGAGCTTCCTTTGGTCGCTTTTTGTGCCTAAGAAAATTTGCATTTTTGTGCTCTGGGCTTTTCACTACAATCCCTAACGCAAATTCTGCTCCAAAAGAAAATTTAGTATATTTGAAGAATCAACATTCATTTCAAATTACACCTGACAGGTTTTCAAAACCTGTCAGGTGTAAAAGTTAAATCAACAAACTATGCGATTTCTAGTTCTCACCGTTTTACTATTCATAACCGGACTAAATTTCAGTCAAAACTACCAACAATACGTCAACCCCTTCATCGGGACAGGCGGAACCGGACACACCTTTCCCGGAGCCACAGTGCCGTACGGAATGGTGCAACTTTCCCCGGATACTCGAATCGACGGCAGTTGGGAAGGCTGTTCCGGATATCACTATTCCGATAATCGCATTTATGGTTTCTCGCACACCCATCTCAATGGAACCGGGGTTTCCGATTATGGCGATATTTTATTAATGCCTACCATGGGCGAACCTTCGTTTGACAACAAAATATACTCATCAACATTTTCACATGCCAACGAAAAAGCTTCTGCTGGATTTTATTCGGTTAAATTAGACAAACACAATATTGATGTGCGATTAACTACATCCACAAGAGTAGGTTTTCACGAGTATACTTTCAATGAAAGCGGTTTAGCAAACATCATTTTAGACTTGAATCATCGGGATATATTGTTGGAAGGTAGAATCCGAGTTATAAATGACAGAACCATTGAAGTTCTTAG
>JANJWE010000162.1 GCA_024709705.1 Flavobacterium sp.
CCAATAGAATATTAGGAAATAAAGTAGAATAAATTTGAAAAGTTTGCAATTCAAAATCATCACAACAAAGGTAATTCAAGCCCGTAAGATTGGATAATATGGTATCTGTACTTTGGTTAAACGCACCGTTTTTAATGTTTAAAAAAGTTAATTCAGGACTACCCGCATACAAGACATAAAGTGAAGGATTATTCGAAAAATCCAATTCAACAATCGGAGCTCCCGTTGAAGCAAAATGATACAATAACGGATTATTATGAAGGTTAATCTCTGTGAGTAATGTATTTACTACTCGTAAACGTGTGAGTTGTGTTAAGTTTGAAACATCTAACGTTGTAATATTGGTGTTATCCAGCTCTAAGATTTTAATCAAATTATTATCAGAAACATCTATTGAAGTTATAGGATTACCATTAAAAATAAACTCTTCCAAAAGGGTATTTTGCGAAATATCGACTGATTGAATTAAACCAGTTGAACAATTACGAATCAGGAATTTGAGGTTTGTAAAGTGCTCAATTCCACCAAGGCTTGAAATGTTATAGCCACATAAAATGTTTAAATAACTGATTTGTTGAGCTTCCGTTACTTGAATTTGACCGTCATTGTTTGCATCAATTGCTATAAATTCTCCTGAAAGATTTTTAGCTATTTGGAAACCCGTTGGATTCGACAACAACAAATAATTTTTAAAATTACTATCGGTGAAATCAATGTTTTGTGCATAAAAACAGCCATTTATCAGCACCAATAAAAGCGTGAATACTTTTTTCATTAGGATTAGATTTTAATAAATTCAACTCTTCTGTTTTGGGCTTTTTCTGCGGGTGTAGCATTTTTATTCAATGGCACACTTTCGCCTTTTCCATCTGTAGCAAGTTTGTTGGCATCAATTCCGAATTCATTAACCAAAGCTCTTTTTACTGATTCTGCTCTTTTTTGAGAAAGGATTACATTATCCGTATCTTTTCCATCACTATCGGTATGTCCCACAATTTTGATGTTTCCGTCAATGGATTGAATGCTTTCAGCAATTTGTTTTAAGATAGCATATGAATTTGGACGAATCACATCTGAATTCACATCGAAGTAAATGTTTTGGGTTACAAATTTCTTTTTGGTGGCTATGTCATTTTTTGGATTTGCACTACCGGTAGCCAATCTAAAATTGGTGAAATACATTCTGTTTTCCGCAACAAAATAATTTTGCAAATGAAACGCCAAAACGTGTTCTCTATTTGCCACTAAAAACTCGACATTATCAATGATTTTTTCTTTATTAATCCACATTGACAATTTATTGTTCTCACACTTTAAACTAATTTTAGCATAATAATTATTTAGTTCCGGTTGCCACGAATAAAACGGAAACTCATTCTCGGGGTTTGTCTGATTATTATTGGTCTTTATAGCAAAAGTTGCGAGTCCCGTTTTTGGCATTTGTGTAATAGGACTTAAAGTCAATTCAGTTCCATTATCTAAATAAGGATCTTGTAAAGCATTGGCTTGTGATTTGTCTAAAAATCTCAAACCAAGCGAACCTGTATTCCTATCCGGAGTATGCACATCAAATTCTAATGTGAAATTTTTGGGTAAATTTTTCAATCCTAACGGATAAAAACTCCCCGATTTTACTTCCATCCAATTTTTGTTCTCGATTGAAACCACTGCCATTTCATTCGTATCATAAGCCCCCCAACGTTTTTTGGAATTATCGGCAAAATCTTCAAAAAAGAGCAGGTTTTCCCCTGCCACAAAATCAAAGTCTTTATAGGTTGAATAATCCGTATTCCCCGATTCATCCGTTACTGTAACCGAAGGATCATATTGAACTGTTTTGGTTTCGTTGTTATTTGAACCTTCTTTAGAAGATTTTTTCTTTTTATCTTTCTTTTTGAAAAGGCTATTGATACCCTCTTCTACTTTATTCAAAGCTTTGTCAACGGTTTCATCGCCTTTTTGTTCTCCTCTGCCATAGGTTTTGTCTTTTGCGTTTTGAATAACTCTTCCTCCTACTGTTTCCTGCGTATAGGAAATCTGAATAATAAGCAGTAATACGAACACGGTTAAAAATTTTCTCATTGGTATACCATTTTTAATTAAACACTCCTTTATTTTACTTTTAGTGTGAAGAATTAAAAAAGGTAAACATGCTGATAGAAAAAATTTTTTTTAATTAGTTTTGTTTACTTTCAAAAAAGCAGCACACTAATGATAAATGCCCCAAACTTGATTGAGCAGTTAAAATGTGGTGACGAAAAAACCATTCGGAAAATTTATGAAGACCATAAAAATGGTTTTTTGTTATTTGCCAGTCGGTTTGCATTGGATAAAGAAGAATTGATTGATATTTATCAAGATGCTGTAATCGCTCTGATTGAAAATGCCAAAAAAGGTAAGATTGATGATTTGAAAAGCAGTTTGACTACTTATTTATATGGAATTGGAAAGTTTATGATTTTTCAACGGTTGAAGAAAAAAAACAAAACCATTCCCAGTGATGAATTGGCACATTTTGAATTGGAATATGATGACTATTCCGAAGAGGAAATTAATATTCAACTTATTTCTTTAAGAGAAAATTTGAAAAAATTGGGCGAACAATGCCTAAAAGTATTAACCCTTTTTTATTACGAAGAAAAAAAATTAGATGAAATTCAAGCCCTATTGGGTTATGCGAACAAGGATGTTTTAAAAAGTCAAAAATCACGTTGTTTGAAGCAACTGAAAGACTTCACAAAAAAGTAAAGTAGAATGGAAAATGAAGATTTAGTAAATAAGTATTTTGAACACCAACTTTCTGAAGAGGAAAAAGTGTTGTTTGCCTCTTTATTGCAAAATAATGCTGAATTTGCAAAGGAATTTGAATACCAAAAAAAGGTAAAGAAAGCCATTACCCTAAACGAGCGGGAAGCACTCAAACAAAAACTAAAATCGTATGAAACTAAAACCAAGTTTCGTCCCGTTTATTGGTTCAGTGCAGCTGTAATTATTTTGTTTTTAGGTGGATTAGCCTGGTTTCAATTACAGAGTTCCACACCTGAAAAACTATATCAGGAATATTATCAATCGTATCCCAATGTGGTGGCTCCAACTGTTCGTGGTGACAGCGAAGACAATCTACAATCGGATGCTTTTTATGAATATGACAGTGGGAATTATGAAAAATCGTTAGTCTTATTTTCGAAAATTTATGCTGATGAAGGTGTAGATTATGCACTTTTTTACAAAGCCATGTCGTTAATGGAATTAAAGCGGTATAAAGACGCAATCTCTTCATTTGACCAATTTAAAACTGCTGATAACAATGCGTTTACGCCTTTTGTTAAATGGTATAAAGCATTGTCTTATCTCAAATTAAATGAGAAAAAAAAGGCGGTTCAACTTTTAAAAGAATTAGCTGAAAAAGAAAATCCGCAACAACAAATGGCAAAAAAGCTACTCACTGAATTAGAATAATTTCTTTCTAAAAAGGAAAATCAGCAAACCCATTGTTAACGCAATTCCAACATACAACCACCCATTCGTATTTTCCTGAATTGGCGAAATATCCCCATTCACTACAAATCCGGCCCAATAAAACGGATGGTTTTTCATAGGATTGTTTTGAATAAAATCCCGTTTGGCATTGGCTAAAGCTTCATCTTTGGATTGCCCTTCTTTCAGGTTTTCATAGAACGCAATCATAATTTCTGAGGTTTCTTTATCGGGTACTTGCCAATAACTTACCACCGAACTTTTTACTCCGGAAAAGGTTAAAGCCCGAGACAAACTCATGATTCCTTCTCCATTTACAATACTTCCGATTCCGGTATTACAAGCACTCAAAACAACCATATCTAAAGGTAAACTTAAATTGTAAAAATCTTTAAAATAAAGTGGTTCATCCTGACTAAAAAGTAAATTAGATTGCTCAAAATTAGTGTCGTTTAGGTTGGCATGCATGGCAAGATGATATACATTAAAATGTTTTGCGTTTTCAATAAATACTTTTTTTGTAGCATCTTTATTCTGTTTCCCTTTCGTAATTGCCGCTATTTTTTCAATTTCAACCAAAGAATAACGCAATGGTTTTGTGCCCATTTTTGAATCCGAATAATTGGCTGCCATGCATAAGGTTTGAGAACTGGAAGATTTGAAATTATAAATTCTTCCGGCATACCAAAGTGGTATTGAAAAATTATAATGAATCTTTTTATCTGAAACCCAATATGCATTATCGCTATCTATCAAGGTTTCAAAAGGCAAATAATTCATATAATATTGAGGTATAATACTGATCTTTTCATTTGTTATGGAATGGCAAAACAATTGAAACATTTCCTTAGCTTGATTTTTACAATTCTGTAAAGGATTTTTTAAAGCTTTTAAATAATTTTTAACCTTCTTTTCAATTTCTTTATTTGTACCAATCTTTTCTGCTTGGATGATTTGATTATCTAAAACCAAGCGGTAAACATTTTCCTTGGTTACATAAAATTTAACCAATGTTTCATTCGGTTTGATTGCATTTAGTATATTCTCAATTGAGAAATCTTCATTGATGTTGACAAAATTCTTTAGCTCATCTTTGAGTTGACTATTTAACAATTGGAGTTCTTTCTCAATTTGCTTTTTTTCATTTTTCAATATCCCACTCGACTCAAACAATAGTTTTTCATCAATAGCTTCGTAGCTTGAAAGTAATTTACTTTTTTTGATATAACTGTTTTTTAATGTTGGATTGTTTAGCAATAACTGTTGTTGAAACTGATTAAAAAGTTGTTGTGAAGCTATTTTCTCAATGTGTTCAATCATCTCAATTTGCTTCTGCTTGTTGTTTTGGTAGTTTGTGGTTAACAAATACAAAAATGATTCTGAAATATTTTGAGCCAAATTGGCAATATTATCATCGTAACTCCCATTTGCATAAAAATAACCAAACATTTTTTTGGCTGCCAAAGCCAATGATTCCCCTTTTGCTAAGAAGTCTTTTTGCGAATTACTTTCATAAGCCTTTAAATATAAATTTGAAGCCGTAGAAAAGATATTGATAACATAATCCGAATTAAAAGTACTGTAATCTAAATTCTTCAAATCAGAAATTGCTACTTTTTGATCCATTAAATTTTTTGTCAACATAGGAAAAAGTTCATCTAAAATTTGAATCACCTCCTCATGCTTTTGCATTTGAGACAAATTCTTAGCCCGAATAATTTTCAAGGAATAATAAGACGTTCCATTTGGCTTAGGTTGAACCTTTGCTTCTAAGATATCTAAATAATGATTGCTATGTTCAAATTGTTCCAGAGCATTTAATGAAACAGCAATTCTTGACAACGCAATCATTTCATAATGAGTAAATTCAGGATAATATTTACTTTCTTCATAATACAATTGTGCCAGTTCTAAAGATTTATTAAATTGCTTTAATTCATAAAAATATTTATCAATCAAAAAGCTAAATGTAGTTAAATAATATTCGTTTTTTTGATTTATTTTTTGTTTCAATTTAGGTTGAAAGGACTTAAATTCCTGAAACTTTTTAAAAGCTTCGATAGTATCCATCTTTGCCAAAAGAAACTTTATTTCATACTTTTTAAAAATGATTTCTTTAAAATCTTGTTCAGCCAGGGTTAGTTTTTGCGAAACATCAAAATAGTTTTCTTTTGTCTGTTTAAAATCTAAAAAAACACTTTCAACATTTTCATTAGTAGTATAATACAGAAGATTATTGTAGGCAATTAAATAATCGGTTATCTTAACATCTTGAGGATACTTTTGTGCAATTTTAATCCCTTTTTCTGTGTAATCGATTACCAAATCATACTTTTGAATATTAGAATATGCGGTAGCTAAATCGAGATAACACAACAAAAACGTTTGCGGGTCAGCCTGAAGCTGTGGTAAATACTTTTCCAAGGCCTTTTCAAAAGATGAAATAGCCGCTCTATTTTGGTTTAATTTAAGATAATTTTGTCCCAGATAAATATAAATATCATCATAAAATTGATCTGAAATAAGCGACCAATATTTTGAATTTATTAAGCTTGTAGCTAATTCTAC
>JANJWE010000179.1 GCA_024709705.1 Flavobacterium sp.
ATCGAAGAATGAGTTTTAAGAGCTTGAATCCTTTTAAGTATCTGGGAATAAAAACTTTAGGGTTAGAGATGCATCTTGATAACCAACCTAAATATATACGATCTACCCAAAGAGGCATTTTAACTTGTCTGCCTGTTTTAAAAGAAATTGCAGCTCCCGTACACATTATTGCAGGTTTGTATGAAAGGTTTTCTTTAAGAAATAGCCCTAATTTCTCTTGCGTACCGCCACCAATGTTAATCATTATCCACTTCGGTTGGGTTTTTTCACACAACTCTATCAAATCCTGATCTACCACATTGTCACCATAAAAAGGGGCGGTAAAGTTGTAGATAATTTCTTCGTTAAATCCTTTTGAAACCAAGTATTTTAAATTTATTTGGCCATCTTCTTGACTAGGGTTTACCAAAAGTAATTTACTTTGGTTTATGGTTTTAGATTCATTTACAAAATAGTCTATGAATTCTAAGCCCGATATTTTATAAAGCTTATTTGAAGAAATCATGTTCCAAATCAAAATCATATATCCGCTATCCGGTATAACTAAGTTGGACTTTAATAACGATTGATAATAGGCATTATCATTTGAAATAGTCACTAAAGCTGGTGCAGCAGGTACAGTCATCAATCCCCCCTTGTCTTTTAAAAAAAGAAATGCATCTGAAACCTTACCTTTAATGAAAGAAATTCCTAAAATTTTAACGGTAGATAAGGGTTTAAAGATTTTACTCATTTGAAGGATATTTTGATTCTGATTTTTTATTAAATATCTTTATTTTATGCAGTGATTTTAGTTATAAAGAAATGCTAAAAAAAGAAGGATTAAATTATTTCCAAAAATAATTTTCTTTTTTTATTTCGAATAGAAAATATGTATAAATTTGTTCCGCTAATTTAATATAAATATGAAAAAATTAATTTTTGTTTTTGCACTTGTTTTGGTTTCTTGTGGAAGAGAAAAAAAAGAAGTTCAAGCACCCGTAAACGATAAGTTCAGTATTGTATTGGAAGCGGTTTATCAGTTTGACGACAGTTTGTCTGTTGTAATTAAAAAGGATGGGTATTGGGATTATGAAAATCCAATTCCGGTTTCTGTTAAAGGACAAGAATTGATTCAAAAAATAACAGTTGCAATTCCTGAACAAGTATATTTGGAAAACTTTCAAATTACTTTGAGCACTAATAAAGAGCAAAAACATCTTGACTTAAAAGGGGTAACCGTCTTGAATAACGAAAAAGTAATGCTAGAGGGTAGTGCACTGAAATATGTTCCTTACTTTAATGCCAATTCTGGTATGAAATGGGATGAAAAAATGATGCGTAACGATTTGAGTTTTGATGGTGAATATCCTCCAGGATTTGTTGGAAATGAACAATTAGAATCGGTTTTAATGAATTAAAATAAAAGAGTTGGAAACAACTCTTTTTTTATTTTATATTGTTATATAATTCATTCCACAGATATCCTTTATTCTCCCACGAATATTCGTTATATACAAATTCGAAAAGTTGATTTCCTCTGTTCATTCGTTCACTATTGTTCCAATGTGAAGCCTCATTTAATGCTTGTGTTAAATCTTCTATTTTTGGTTCAATTAAAATACCTCCGCTTTTATTCCATTCTTTTTTTAATCCGGTATTCCAAGTTGTAATAACAGGTGTTTTTAGAGAAGCGGCTTCCAAATTGACCATTCCAATAACCTCAGAATAAGAAGGATTCACAAAAGCTCTTGCTTGGCTGAAAAGTTTTGTTTTTTCATTTCCAATACATTCTCCAATACATTCAATTCGGGAATTTAATTTTTTAGATTCTATGAGTTTTTCTATGGTTTGTGAATATTCGTTAGGAAATCCGGCTAGTTTGAGTTTTACTTTTTTATTTTCTATCTTTTCAAATGCTTGAATGAGCAATTCAATTCCTTTGACTTTATGAAACCGACCAAGAAATAAAAAATAATCTTCTTCGGGATTGAATAAATCACTTTTTGAATTTTCATCAATAGAAATTAAATTAGGAATTTCAACTATGTTTTTATGTCCACTTAAACGGTATAGATTTTCTTTTTCATTACTCGTGATAGCGTGTAAAACACTAGTTTTTTGTAGTAGTTTTTTTAAAATTAAATGGTAATATACTTGTTTTTTTAAACCTTTATCTTGAAATAAATAAGGTTCTAACATTCCGTGGGCAGTTAAAACAGATGGTGCTTTTTTGGTTCTTGCGATTTTAGATGCAATATATTGTGGATACATCCATACCCCATGCAGATGAATTATTTGATTGGATTGGATTGTCTTTTCTAAAAAGGTAGCCAAATCTGAATTGTAGTGCCAGGAATTTTTTTTACTTGGAATTTCGTGAAAAAAGTCAGAAGCCTCTTTATGAAGGGTAATAACTTTGGAATTAAAATCAGAAGTTGAATTTAAATAGTGGTCTAATTTTGAAATCATGGTACGCAAACCACCGCTTTCATAGGTTAGGTCTTCGGCTAAGTGTATAATTTCTTTAGGCTTCACGTGTTTTTTTGAATTGATAAAACTTGTTTGTGTTCAATTACACTAAAATAGAAAAGCCAAATGAATAAAAATAATTCCGGTGGGAAATAATGTCCATCTCGAAATAATTTTAACAAAAAGTAAATAAATACGCCTTGAATAAAAAATAAATCTGATTTTTTGAAAACAGAAGAGCCGTAATACAAAAACAAAAATACTCCTATAATTCCAAAAAGGCCAAACTCTGAAAATAAGCGAGTAGCAAGTGAGTTGGCATCAAAAGAATTATCAGTATGTCTTTTTTGAATTCTTAGATATTCCGGAGGTCTCATTTCTTTCAAATAATTTTGAGTATGCATATAATGATGGCTGCCGATTCCACTTCCAAAAGGATGGTCAATAATATTTTTTTTAGCAATATGCATATTGGCAATCATTACATAGGAACTTAAATTGGTTTTTTCATCAAATTTTCCGGTTTGAATTACTTTTAACGAGTTGTAGGTGTCATCAACTCTCATTTTAAAGAAAGTATGTTCACTGTAAATGTAGTAAAAAACAGCTCCTACAATTGGCAGAAGAGCTGTTAAATAGCCTATTCTACGCAAAGTTAAATTAGGCAGTATAAACATAAGTCCACAACCAATATAGCCTAAAGATGAATTTGACAATATTAAGGTTCCAAAAATTATACTAAACTCAAGATATTTCTTGGATTTTAAATAGTAGTAACAAGCCGGAATAACAACTACAACGTAATGAGCAGGTTCTTTAAATATACTCATCAAGCGATAGCGAGGTTCGTTGTAATTTATAGCATAGAGTATGTATCCAATTAGGGCTACATATAAACTCATTTTCACATATACTTTTATGATTTCTGAGGTTTTAAATAAAGAAACCACATTGTAAAAGTAAGACCCCACTATAGCAATACCAATAATTTGCGACAGCATAAAATTGTAAGGAATGCCAATAGTTGTGTAACAAATCAAGCCATGAATAAAGAAACCTAAAAGTATTAAAACAAAGTTGCGATTGAATTTGATGTGATTTATTTTAAGTAAGAGTAAAAAATTAGATAACACAATCAAATACAATAATTTCCAATCGATAATGTAATTAAAGAAAAAGGCTTCTGTAAAAATGGCAAAAACCGAAGAGTAAAGAATATATTTTTTAATATTTATTTTCAAAAGCCAATTTTTTCAAATTTAAAACCAAATTCACATGTGGTATTCAGTGTTAGGGTTTGTAAAATATACCATCAACCTCTAGCTGTTTTCCGGTTTTTTTATCGTAGAAACCGTTTTCAATAGCCATTAATTTAAAACCAAAGCCTTCCAATTTTTGTTTTATGGTTTCATAAGTTAAAGCACCTTCATAACTTGGAATAAATGCCATTTCAATTTGAATTCCTTTAATTTTACTCAAGCTATTTACAGCACCTTCTAATACTTTTTCTTCATAACCTTGGGTGTCTATTTTGAGATAGATCTTTTTACCGTTTAATTGTAAAGAATCAAAAAGCGTATCTAGCTTTGCTATTTTTATTTCTTCTTGAGTAATAAAAGAGGCTTCAGGAGCACTTTCGGTTAGTTGAGGAAGGTTGTTTAGTAAAGAGCTACTAACAGAGTTTTTAGAAATATTAATAACCGCTACGCCATCGCGTTCGCCTAAAGAAGAGTGGTAAACATCCCAAAGCGGGTCGTGTTTTTGATTTTTTTCCAAATTATTAAAAAACAACAGAAAAAGTTAAAAAAAAAAAATTTTTAAATTTTATAACACAATTATAATATATACACCAAAAAGACC
>JANJWE010000202.1 GCA_024709705.1 Flavobacterium sp.
GTTTCGGTTTGCCACCACGTATCAACCAATGGGCATCGCTTCCCTCCTACATGGTCATTATACCAATGCCAAGCTTCTTCGTTAATAGGCTCTCCAACCGATCCAATCACTTTGAGTGATTTTAGTGGATACGATTGAACATAATCTATACTTTCTTTAGCCAAAGCTCGAATAGCTGTTGGAGCGGTATAAAATTGGGTTACTTTATGTTTTTCAATTACTTCCCAAAATCGACTGAAATCCGGATAAGAAGGAACACCCTCAAAAATAACCGTTGTAGCTCCGTTCAATAAAGGTCCGTATAAAATATAAGAATGCCCTGTTATCCAACCAATATCGGCTGTACACCAATACACATCATTTTCTTCATAGTTGAAAACATTTTTAAACGTATAAGCGGTATAAACCATATAACCGGCTGTAGTATGTAACATTCCTTTGGGTTTACCGGTTGAACCGGATGTATAAAGAATGAATAAAGGATCTTCAGCATCCATAATTTCGGCAACATTATTGGGAATGGCATCATCTAAAAGCGGTTGCAACCAAATGTCACGACCTTCTTTCATATTTACCTTTTCATGGGTTCTTTTTACTACCAAAACTTTTTCTACACAAGGCGATTTTTCTAAGGCTTCATCTATAATACCTTTTAAATCAATGGTTTTGTTACCACGATAACCACCGTCTGACGTAATGACCATTTTACATTCACTATCGTTTATTCTGGCAGAAACCGCCGATGCCGAAAAACCGGCAAAAACCACTGAATGAATGGCTCCTATTCGGGCACATGCCAAAACAGCAACAGCCAATTCGGGAATCATGGGTAAATAAATACAAACCCTATCCCCTTTTTTAATGCCTTGATCACGAAGTACATTGGCCATTTTGGCCACTCTCGCATACAGCTCATTATATGTAATATGTTGTGCCTCTTCATCGGGACTATTGGGTTCAAATATGATAGCCGTTTTATCGCCTCTTCTTGCTAAGTGACGGTCAATACAGTTTTTTGTAATATTCACTTTGGCATCAACAAACCATTTGAATTGAGCTTCTTGCATATCAAACTCAAATACTTTGTCCCATTTTTGGTACCAGGTAAAATTTTCATCGGCAATACGGTCCCAAAATTTTCGGGGTTCACGTATTGATTTTTTATACATTTTGAAATAATTCTCAAGGTCATGTATTTTATAGTAACTCATGATTTTTGTTTTTATACTTATAATTATGTAAAAATAACGATTTTAACGGTTTTCAGCAATGTATCTTTGCTAAAATAGTATAGCTATATTATGGACTTTACTTTTTCTTAGTTGATTGATAACTTTCTGTAACTTCTTGAATTTCTGTAATGATAGTTTCATCATCTATAGTTGACGGAATTTGAAAATCGGTTTTATCAACAATACTTCGCAATAATTTTCTTAAAATTTTACCGGAACGTGTTTTGGGTAAACGTTGTACAACTAGTACATTTCGTAAACATGCTACTGCACCAATTTTTTCACGAATCAAATGAACAATTTCATATTCCAATTGAAAATGTTCTATTTCATTTCCGGTTTTTACAACTACCATAGCCAAAGGTATTTGTCCACGAAGCTCATCATTCACCCCTATCACAGCACATTCAGCCACAGCCGGATGTGAGGCTACAATTTCTTCCATTTCGGCAGTTGATAGACGATGCCCTGCCACATTGATTACATCATCTACCCTTCCGGTAATGAAAATATATCCGTCTTCATCTTTAAATCCGCCATCACCTGAAAAATAATAACCTGGAAATTTTTGTAAATAACCGGAATGAAATCGTTGACTATCATTCCATAAATCCAACATGGTTCCGGGTGGTAAGGGCAATTTTATAGCTACATATCCTTCTTCATTCGGATTCAATTCTTGTCCGTTTTCACCCAAAATTTGAATATTGTAACCGGTTACCGCTTTTCCGGCAGAACCTGGTTTGATAGGAAGATACTCCACTCCCATCATATTGGCAATCATGGGCCAACCTGATTCCGTTTGCCACCAATGGTCAATTGCCGGCACCGGAATGTGCTCATTATACCATTCCAAAGTAGCTACATCACAACGCTCTCCGGCTAAAAATTGGGTGCGTAAACACGACAAATCGTACTGCTTGATAAATTCTCCATTGGGATCCTCTTTCTTGATAGCTCGAATAGCCGTAGGTGCCGTAAACATCACTTTGACCTGATGTTCTGAAATGACTCGCCAAAAAGTTGAAGCATCGGGAGTTTTAATAGGTTTTCCTTCAAATAAAACCGTTGTATTTCTGTTGATAAGAGGTCCATAAACAATATAACTATGCCCAACTACCCAACCCACATCAGAGGCTGCCCAAAACACTTCACCGGGTTGAGCACCGTAAATGCATTGCATAGAAAATTTAAGTGCAGTTGCATAACCACCTGTATCTCTGACAATTCCTTTTGGTTTTCCGGTTGTTCCTGAGGTGTATAAAACATATAAAGGATGTGTTGCATTTACAACTACACAATCGGCTTCTTCTGAACCATAAACCAACGCATCATAATCCACATCGTATTTTTTGAATGGAACTCGAGCCCCTAATTTTCGGTTAAAAACCACCACTTTTTTCGGTTTATGATGGGCCAGTTCAATGGCTTCATCTACCAAGGGTTTATAGGCGATTAAACGATCCACTTCGATACCTGATGAAGCGGTTAAAATGATTCTGGGTTTGCAATCGTCGATACGAATAGCCAATTCGTGTGGAGCAAATCCACCAAAAACAACAGAATGCGTAACGCCAATTCGAGCACAAGCCAGCATGGCAAAAGCGGCTTGCGGAATCATGGGCATGTAAATTACCGCAGTTTCTCCTTTTTTAATCCCCAATGAAAGTAAACCACCGGCCAATTTGGCCACTTCTGATTTTACTTCATTATAAGTGTATTTTTTTACGGTTTGTGTAACCGGAGAATCATAAATGATGGCAATTTGTTCCCCATAACCGTCTTCAATATGTTTATCTAATGCTAAATAACACGCGTTTAATTCACCATCGGAATACCATAGCGGATACTCGTTTTTATCTTTTGATAAAATGGTTTGTGGTTTTCTAAACCATTGGATATTTTCAGCTTGTTCTTTCCAAAATACATCCGGATTGTCTAGACTTTTTTGATAAAATTCTTTATAATTCATTTTTGTGTGTTGTATAAAATAGTGTAAATCATTCTTCACTAATAGCTGAGGACTATTAACTAAGGACTAATCACTCGAAGAAAGCAATTCATTCACTTGATCAACCAATTTTTTAATTGAAAATGGTTTCGTCATGTACGCATTGGCTCCTAATTGCATTCCTTTCTCAATATCACTTTCTTTGTTTTTGGCAGAGAGAAAAATGACTTTACAATGGGTTAATTTTTCATTTTTTTTAATCGATTCAATGGTAGCATAACCATCTACATTGGGCATCATAATGTCGAGAATAATTACATCCGGCTGTTCTGTTTTTAAAATATCCAGAGCTTCTTGACCGTCTCGAGCGATAAACACTTCAAAATTTTGCTTTTTAAAAGTATATTCCAACGACATGATGATGTTAGGTTCGTCATCTACTAATAAAATCTTTTTCATCTTTATTGTATTTTTTTGGGAAGTGTAAATGAAAAGGTTACGCCATTTTGTACGTTTTCAGCCCAAATCTTGCCTTTATGAGCTTCAATAATTTGTTTACAAATAGCTAATCCTAAACCACTTCCTATAGGTTTTTTTATATTTTGATTACTTGATTGATAAAACTTGTCAAAAATCGATTCCAAATCTTCCGTATTTACTCCTTTTCCATTGTTAAAAAGATTCACTTTTACATATTCATCTTCTTTCTCTGAAAGGGTAATGATTATAATTCCGGCTTTTTCATCTGCAAATTTTATTGCATTAGAAACCAAGTTGGTAATCACTTGAATGATTCGTTCCTCATCATAAGAGAGAAGAGTAACATTCTGATTTTCATCAAATTCGACATGAATTTTTTTATTGGAAATCAATTGTTGCAGTGGCGAAAGCGATTTTGAGATGGTTTGAATTATATATCCCGGTGTAGGATATATTTTTTGTTTCCCGGTTTCAAATTTTTCCAAATCCAAAATTTTATCAATCAAACGATTCAATCGATCGGATTCGGTGATAATATTTTGAAGAAACTGCTTTTTGAGTTCTTCGGGTATTTCATCATCGTCATGCAAAATTTCACTCGCAGCCCTGATGGCAGTTATTGGCGTTCGTAACTCATGGGTAACCGTATCCAAAAATTCATCTTTTTGTTTGTCTTTCAAAACCAAACTTTCATTGGCTTTTTTTAGTTGTGAAGAAAGTTCTTTTAATTCATTTGACGTTTCCGTTAACTTTTTGTTTAGGGTAATATTTTCTTTTGATTCTTCTAAAATTTGGAGTACTTCGGGCAAACTGATTTTGTCTTCTTTTGTCACTCCTTCAATAATAATTTTAGCTGAAGCGGTACCGATATGACCGGTTAGTAAGTTTTCGGCAAACTTAATTAAACGGGAATCAGCCATTAGATGATCCGGTTCAATCTGATATTTCATTTTGAAAAGCGATAATGCCCTTTTAGTTCGTTCTTCACCTAAAAATCGTTTTAAAACTTTTTCAATATCAGACACATAAGCAGTTCCTTTCCATACAAAAGCATTTTCGTGATTGGTAATGTATTTATCGATATCCACATACATTTCGGCATAATTTCGTTCACGATAATTTCCTTTAAAACTTACCGATAAAGCCATGTAGACCATTAGGTTAAAAAACAAACTCCAAAATAAAGCATGTGGCACCGGGTCTAAATAATCCAAACCAAATAATTGAAAAGGTTGTAACGATTCAAATCCCCAAAATCCGTGTTTAAAAAATAGGCTTTCCGGATTAAGCGAACTCAAGAAAAAAGGCAATAATAGGGTGTAAAAACAGATTAAAAAACCAACGAGTATCCCGGAGATAGCACCTATAAGAGAACCTCTTTTCCAGAATAAAGCTCCAAAAAAGGCAGGAGCCAATTGAGCCACAATTACAAAAGAAATCAAACCTACAGATACCAGAGAAAAATCCATGATAAAGAAGCGATAATACAAAAAAGATAGTATAATCAAGCTGAAAATACCAATTCGACGAATCGTCACAATTCGGCTTGTATTTCGTTCTTGATTGTCTTTTTGTAGCGAACCTAAAAATCCGTACGGTATCAACAAGTTATTGCTTAGCATATTAGACAAACTAATAGACGAAACCACAATCATGGAAATGGCAGCCGAAAATCCGCCTAAAAAAACCAAAACAGTCATAAAATCATTGCCTCTGGATTGCGGAATTAGAAGGGAATACAAATCAGAATTCATGGTCTGCCCTTCAAAAAGAATATTACCTCCCCAAGCAATTGGATAAACAAAAAGATTAAATAGTAACAAATAAAGCGGGAATAGCCAAATGGCTGTGTTTACATGTGATTCTCTATTGTTTTCAACAATACTCGTGTGAAATTGTCGAGGTAATAAAAAAATGGCAAAAAAGGAGAGTACAATCAACATCATCCAATTTACCGCTCCTTCTAAACCTCCAATGGTGTTTCGTTCTTCAAAGTGAGGAAGAGTAACAGCTTGGTTGTAAATATCTTCAAAACCTTCAAAAACAAAAAAAGTAACATAAAGACCTAATAAAATAAAGAAAAAGAGTTT
>JANJWE010000265.1 GCA_024709705.1 Flavobacterium sp.
TTTCATAAATTACTGATTAATTGGTTAGTACAGTAAAATTATAAAATAAAATTTAATCTTCTTCAAAAACGGAGAAATTATAAGCTCCTATATCTGTCGGACTTATCCTTGGTTGTTCTAGGATATCAGGAAAACCAGAGAAGGCTGAATTAGCTTGACCTCTAGCCGCAGAATCTTCACCAATATTTAATAGGTTTTTGTTAGTGTTTAAAAATTTAGGATTGTTTATCAGGCTATTAGTAGCTATCAAACAATTGTTGTATAATGCATTATCATTAAAATCATAGAGGGGATTATTGGAATAAATGTTATTAATATTATTGAATTTAATCAAGCAATGATCAAATTTATAATTGAATGGACCATTTCCTCGTTTATCAATAAACATTTGGATTTGATTGGAGCCATAAATTATACAGTTGGTAAAAGTAGCTTCTACCATTGGTTGTTCCTCAGGTACAGCACCAACTATATAATTGTTTAACAAAACAGAAAATTGTCTGGAACTGGGCCAATTGTTGTTGAATGTAGAATGATTGAAATTGTATTTACCTCCATAAGAGCATGCCAATGCAGCTTGACCGGCGGTGTTAATGACAACATTTTCACCTTTAATAACTCCAGTTCGAGCGAGAAGTCCCACATTGGAATGATCGTAAATTTGAACATTTCTTAAAGTTACATCAGGGATGGAATTATCCAATCCGGTATTCCCGGTAACCAGCAATCCTACAATGCCATTTTTAATAATACAATTTGTAAACTCATTTTCCTTACTACCTTGAGTTAACCAAATAGTTCCCCATTGTCCGGGTACATTCTTGAAGAAAGGTTCCAATCGATCACCTTGAAAAATCACATTATTTTCAAAAGGGTCATTCGGATTGGTAGAAGGTGAACCATTAACTTTAATACTGGCATTATTGGCTACGAGTAAGCCGGATTCGGCATGAAAATGTATACGAGCTCCCGCATTTACAGTTAAAGTTTTATTAGGAGGAACCGCAGCATATCCATAAATAACATAAGGTTTTGAAGCATTCCAAATAAGCTCGTTACCATTTGTAGGATCATTTTCATCTAAAAAGAACCCGAAAATTTCTTCTTCACCAAGAGGAAGGGTTTCTGTAGTTCCATCGTCAAACCTTTGGGGGTAGAGAAAATAGGCATCTTGAATTAAAGTAACCAATTCTACTTTTTGTTCTAAATCACCTTGACCGAAAAGGATTTGATCGGTATATAAAAAATCAGAAGGATTAGCGGCTGCAACGTCTGCTGTTACTTCAATAAAAATATACATGCTATCCTTGGCCAACATTTCTACATTTTCAAAAATACGATTGTTGCCCACCATTCCGTCAACCGTCATTCTGTATTTTGATTCGAGTCCGCGAGCTAATCTTATTTGTGGAATTTTAATATTTTTATTCGAACGGTTGTAAACTTTTAAAGTATAAGTACTTGACCCAATATTAGTAAATACGGTATCCAGATAGACCGTGTCTTTTGAGAATTCTAATCCAACCGTTTGATTTTCAAATTCAAAATCGTTTCTACATGAAGTTAAAAAAACAGAAATGAAACAAAGGATTAGGAGTATGGATTGACGCATGGAGTACTTTTTTTGTAAAATTAACTAAATATTTGAAACGGCAAAACAAATCAGATAACGAGGAACTTTCCATTTTAGTTTACTATCCTTATGAATATTGATAATGTTGCGTATTTTTGTAGAAAAATTACAACATGAATTTTGATAAAGAAAAAATGCTCCAATTGTGCAATGAGTGGTCTAAAAATACGTTGATGGAAACTTTGCAAATTGAATATATAGATGTTGGAGAAGGTTTTTTGACAGCAAAAATGCCGGTCTCTTCTCGAGTTCATCAGCCTTTAGGATTACTTCATGGAGGTGCTACTGTGGCATTGGCAGAAAGTGTAGGAAGTGCGGCATCGCTATTGTTTATAAATCATGAAAAACAAGAAGCACGTGGCATTGAAATATCGGCCAATCACTTACGAAGTAAACGCGAAGGTGAAGTATTTGCAACGGCTCGTATTCTACACCAAGGTAGAAGTTTACATTTATGGGAAATAAAAATCACAGATGAACAAGGAAAGTTGATTTCGTTGTGTAAGTTAACCAATATGATATTACCCCGAAAAAACTAATTAGATGTCAATATTTAGTCAGCTCAGAACATGTTTATTACAAAAAAAACCTTTTGTAGCCTATGTTCTTCCTAATTCTGATGTTTTAACATTTGGTGAACAAAAAAGTTCAAAGTTACATCATTTTAAGGGCCAAGATGGATTTGTTTTTACTTCTTTCTCTGGCAAAGAATCTGTGATAATACCTTATGAAGATGCTTTTTTTAGTGATTTTTCATATTCAAAAAGCACTGTGAAATGGAGTAACAATAATATTCATAGTTCTGATTTAGAGGCGATTGATTTTAAAAAAATGGTGACTCAAGCATTACATGATATTCAAAATGGAATTTTTGAAAAAGTGGTAGTGTCTAGAGTCATTGAAACGGTTTTTAATGAAGATTGTATTATTGCTTTTGAAAAATTGATTGTTCAACATGAAAATGCATTCAGATACCTTTTTTATCATCCCGAAATTGGTGGTTGGATGGGGGCAACACCCGAACAGTTGGTTCAATTAAAAGGTGAAAAATTTGAAACTGTAGCATTAGCCGGTACTTACAAAAAAAGTTTGTTTACAGATTGGACTCTTAAGGAAATGCATGAACAAAAAATAGTTACAGATTATATAGTTGAAACCTTAAATGATTATACATCCAAACTAGAGGTTAGTGTACCCTATACTTCTGAAGCAGGAGATTTGGTTCATTTGAAAACAAACCTATCGGGTACTTTGAAGCCATTGCAATCTGGTTTTGATTTAGTTCAAGCACTGCATCCTACACCGGCGGTTTGTGGATTGCCCAAGGATAAAGCAATAGATTTTATCATGAAAAATGAAACCTATGACAGAAGTTTTTATACAGGTTTTTTAGGTGTAAAAAATGATAAAAGTAATGAAATGAATTTTTTCGTTAATTTACGATGTTTAAGTTTTGAAGATCAAAAAGTAAAAATATATGTAGGTTGCGGAATTACAGCAGACAGTGATCCTGAATCTGAATTTTTTGAGACTGAATACAAATCGCAAACCATGAAACAAATCCTTTAAATTCAATACTATGGAGTTAGATATTTTAGCTTTTGGAGCTCATCCCGATGATGTAGAGTTAGGTTGTGCCGGAACTTTAGCCAAAGAAATTTCTTTTGGAAAAAAGGTTGGTATAATTGATTTGACCGAAGGTGAACTGGGAACTCGTGGCTCTGTAGAGATTAGATATAAAGAATCGAAAAGAGCTTCAAAAATTTTAGGAATTTCGATTCGTGAAAATTTAAAAATGCGAGATGGTTTTTTTAGAAATGATGAGGCACATCAGTTGGAAGTTATTAAAATGATTCGCAAATACCGACCAAAAATAGTTTTATGTAATGCTATTGAAGACCGTCATATTGATCATGGTAAAGGAGCAAGTTTGGTATCTGATTCTTGTTTTTTATCCGGTTTGAAACGAATTGAAACCGTATTAGATGGTGAAATTCAAGAAGCTTGGCGGCCCAAATTGGTGTACCATTACATTCAATGGAAAGATATTAAACCCGATTTTGTTGTAGATATCACCGGATTTATGGATAAAAAAGTTGAAGCAATAAGAGCTTATGACTCTCAATTTTACAATCCAAATTCCAATGAAACGGTTACTCCAATTGCTACCCAAAACTTTTTAGACAGTATAAAATACCGTTCGCAAGACCTAGGCAGACTTATAGGTACCGATTTTGCAGAGGGTTTTACAGTAGAAAGGTATGTGGCAGTCAATAGCTTACAAGATTTGATGTAAATTATTTTAAAAATCTTTGTAGAATTCAAGCTTTACACTATATTTGCACTCGCAAAACAAAGTTGTGCTTTGAGTACTAACCGTAATTTTGTAATCAAAAATAAATGGTGATTGTAGCTCAGTTGGTTAGAGCGTCGGATTGTGGTTCCGAAGGTCGGGGGTTCGAGACCCCTCATTCACCCTGATTTTAAAGCCTTGGATATCCAAGGCTTTTTTTTGTAGAACAAATTCTACATAAATTTTTAAAAATTCTACTGCATTTCCTTATTTTTTTATTAATTTTAATGGAACATTAACATTAAATTTTATCTATATGGGAACATTTGTTATTAGTAAAAGAAAAAACGGAGAATTTCAATTTGTACTTAAAGCCGGTAACGGTCAAGTAATTTTGTCTAGTGAAGGCTATACAACCAAAGCAGCATGTGAAAATGGTATCGAGTCAGTTCGTAAGAATTCACAAGTAGATGCTCGTTTCGAACGTTTAGAGTCAAAAAACGGTAAACCTTATTTCAATTTAAAAGCCTCTAATGGTCAAATTATTGGGAATAGTGAAATGTATGAGTCGGTAGCAGCACGAGAGAATGGTATTGCTTCTGTTGCCAAAAATGCACCGGATGCTACTGTAAAAGAAGAATTAGAATAATCTAATATTATACATTTGAAATAAAAAGCTCTGAAAAAAAATCAGGGCTTTTTTTAGTTCATACTTTGATAAACGGAAAAGATTCCAATTCCTAGAATTAAGAGTAATGCAATTTTTTTGAATTTTTCTTGTGGAATTTTTTCTAAAATCAGTTGTCCTAACCAGCTACCTATAAATCCTATTACAAATAAGAAAGGAATATAAATCAGTATGTCTCTTGTAATGTATCCATTGCCAAAATATACAAATGTTCTAGATAAGTCAATCATCATATCTATAGATGCAGAGGTAGCCACAAAAACACTCTTTTCTAAATTAAATGCCGCCATTGTTAGCCCTCTTATAGCTCCTCCTGTTCCAATTAATCCTGCTGAAAAACCTGAAATAGCCCCACCTAATACTGTTTCTTTTAATCTGGGTTGTATTACTAATTTATCTTTAATCAAAAAAAGTAAACTTAACCCCATTAAAAAAATACCAAGTGCAATCTCTAAAACTTCACTTTGAATAAATCGACTTAAAAATCCGCCTATTATAACAAAAATCACAGATGGAATACCAATTTGGAAGATTAGTTTTTTATTCAACCCTTTTCGAAATAAGTAAATTTTCGATAGGTTGCTAGACAAATGAAATACCGCTGTAATACCTAAAACCGTATGGAAATCAAAAAATAGAGCAGCGAAAGGCACAAAAAATACCGATGAGCCAAATCCTCCTACCGTTCCAATTATTTCTGCAATTAAAGTAAGCAGTAAAAAAAGTATGAGTGTGCTAATATCCATTCTGAAAGAATCTCCTATAAAGGTACAAAAAAAAACGCAATTTTTTTAGAATTGCGTTTTTAAATAGTATTGAATTATTTTCCGTCTTTATCGACCTTAGGTCGTTCTTCGGTATGAGCTAATTCCCAAGCTACGGCAAATGCCAGTTGCGTACGTTTGGCTAATAATGGATAATCAATTTTATCAGGCGTATCCGTTGGTTTATGATAATCGTCATGAACGCCATTAAAATAAAAAATGGCAGGAATCCCTTTTTTAGCAAAATTATAATGGTCTGATCTGTAATAAAAACGGTTTGGGTCATTCAAATCGTTGTACTTATAATCCAATTCCATTCCGATATATTTTGTGTTGGCTTCCTCTGATATTCGATGTAAGTCAGAACTTAATCGGTCAGAACCAATTACATATACATAATTATTATTGTCTTCTTTCCCATAACCTCTTCGACCAATCATATCAATATTAATATTGGTAATGGTATTGGCAATAGGGAATAAAGGATTTTCGGCATAAAAACGAGACCCATGTAAACCGTGTTCTTCTCCGGTAACATGCAAAAACAAGATAGAACGTCTAGGACCATGGCCTGCCTTTTTGGCCTTTTGAAATGCTCCGGCTATCTCCAAAAGAGCTACAGTTCCGGAACCGTCATCATCGGCACCGTTATAAACTTCACCGTTTTTCATTCCTACATGATCGTAATGAGCTGAAATTACAAGGATTTCGTCTTTTTTATCAGTACCTTCAATAAAAGCCCATATATTTTCTGAATCACCCAATTTGGGACTGAACTGCTTTTTGAAAAATTCTGAAGGAATGGGTTGGTAAAAGGAATTCGCACCTGTAGGAAATGAAATTCCCATTGCTTTGTATTGTTCAATAATATATTCTCCGGCTCTTTTTTGTCCCGGTTCACCGGTATTTCTACCTTCCATTTCATCAGAAGCCACAATATACAGGTGTTTGCTTAAGTTTTCGGCTTTAATTTCAGACAGGTATTTTTCGGCTGTAGCCTCTTTGGATGCGTTTTTATTAGTTGAACAACCAACTACAAATAATACCAAAAGAGAAGCAGATAGTACGATTTTTTTCATTGTAAAATTTTATTAATGTTAGCAAAAATAACAAAGTTAACCTACAAAACCTCTTTCAAAAAAGCTAAAAAATGCACAAATGAACGTTGATCGGCTTTTTCATTATAAGCAGCCCCTTTTGAATTATCGTTTCCGGCTTTTTTATTGGTAAAAGAGTGAACAGCTCCCGAATAATAAATCATTTGCCAATCGGCTTTAGAGTCTTTCATTTCTTGTTGAAAACCCAGAACTTCTTTTTCCGGTACAAACGGATCATCGGCACCATGTAAAACCAAAACTTTTGCTTTTATTTCAGTAATATTTCTATCTTCAGCTTTCCCTAATCCACCATGAAAAGAAACAACACCTTTTATATTCATGCCTGAACGAGCAGCCTCTAAAGCCCCTGTTCCTCCAAAACAATAGCCTATTACAACTATATTGTTTGGATTTGCTCCGTTTTGAATTAATTGATTCAAAGCCAATTGAATTCTTCGATGGTAATCTGTTACGTTGTTTTTATAAAATCCGGCTTGTTGGCCGGCTTCTTTGGTATTGGTAGGATAATTTCCTTCCCCATAAATGTCGGCAATAAAAGTATGATAGCCCATATTGGCTAGATTTTGTCCCACTTCTTTTGAATGTTCATCAATTCCCATCCAAGCCGGAAGAATTAAAATTCCGGGTTTATTGGCTAACGCTTTGGTGGGAGAAACCATAAATCCATTCAGTTTTTGATTGCCATCTTGATAGGAAATTGCTTTGAGTTGCGCATGCAACGGAAGTGTGAATAATACGGTTAATAGAATGATTTTTTTCATAATTTTTTTTTGTGACAATTTACAAAAAACAAGTGTATCAATTCGTTTCAACTTTTAATTTTTGTAACTTTTGTTACATAGTGAGGTTTTATGAATCTTTAATTTTATGAAATATTCTGAAATTCATTTTATATAAATTATATTTACATAGTTAACAAGTACTAGCAAGACGCATGAAAGAATTATTACAGAAAACATATGGCTTTGTTTTTGAGGAAAAATTAATGGATGAAATTGCTTCTGTTTCCTT
>JANJWE010000295.1 GCA_024709705.1 Flavobacterium sp.
AGAACCAGCTCCTCTCTTGGTCAATACAATACCCAAAATTTGTGAAGCCCGCACCGCATCTTCACCAAAAGTTTCATAAAAATCACCTACTCGAAACAACAAGCATGCATCAGGGTATTTAGCCTTGATTTGATTGTATTGTTTCATCAAAGGAGTTTCCTTTGGTTCTTTTACTAGATTAGTTTTGGCTGACAAGAGGTTTAATTTTGGAATTAGGATTCCAAAAATACAAAATTCATTTATTATTTTTGCCCCATGAGAAAACTTGCTAATTCTGAACTGGGTCGAAAAAACAAAGACGAATTTAAAATTGCTGAAAAAACTCCTCTAATTGTAGTTTTAGACGACATTAGAAGTTTGCACAATATTGGTTCTGTATTTAGAACTTCGGATGCCTTTTTAATTGAAAAAATATATTTATGTGGCATTACTGCTACTCCGCCTAATAAAGAAATACACAAAACTGCATTAGGGGCTACAGAAACTGTAGCGTGGGAATATTATAAAAACGTTTCAGATGTCATTGCTAAATTAAAAAACGAGAAGGTTTCCGTCTGGGCTGTAGAACAAGTAGAACATTCTATTATGCTTCCCGATTTTGAAGTCAATCAAACCCAAAAATACGCTTTAATTTTCGGAAACGAGGTAAAGGGAGTTTCCGAAGATGCTATAAATCAATGTGATGGCGTAATTGAAATTCCACAATTGGGGACAAAACATTCCTTAAACATATCGGTAAGTGCCGGAATTGTAATTTGGGATGTGTTTAAAAAATTGATAATTTCAAGTTAAGATGCATTCATTTTGACAGAAATATCACAACTAAATTCTATTTTTACAAGATGTATCGATTTGTAACTCTTCTTGTTTCTCTTTTTCCGTTTTTGACCATGCACTTGGGAATTCCACCAGAAATTTCTTGGTCAACACCTTTGCCCCAACTAAAAGCAATTCCATTTATAAACCAAGCTCCCGTATTATCTGCTACTGGAAACAACAGTTATTGCCCAGGAACTCAGATTCGAATTGTAAATCAAATGTCTATAATAGACCCGGATGATACTGGTATTGATGCGATGTACATTCAAATATCTTCGGGTTATGTTTTGGGTCAAGATAGTTTAACCTTACTGGGGAATCACCCTACTCTAATAAGCAGTTGGGATGTAACAACCGGAAAACTCACACTTACAGGTTCAAGTGGTCAACCCACTTATGCAGCTTTGATAAATGCCATTCAAAATATCGTGTTCTCCAACACTTCACCCAACCCCTCAGGAAACCGAACTTTCTCTATTACTGTTGGGCAAGCCAATTTTTTACCTTCAAACGGACATTATTACCAATATGTTCCTGCTTTAGGCATTACATGGCAAAATGCAAAAATTGCAGCCGAAAACAGTACTTATTATGGGCTGCAAGGCTATTTAGCTACAATTACAGCCGATGATGAAGCTCAACTTTCCGGTGAACAAGCTTCGGGTGCCGGATGGATAGGCGGTAGCGATGAAGAGACAGAGGGCGTTTGGAAATGGATGACTGGCCCAGAAGCCGGTACAATATTTTGGAACGGAGGACCCAACGGAAACTCTCCAAATTATGCCAAATGGAATACGAATGAACCCAACAATTTAGGAAACGAAGATTATGCTCATATTACAGCACCCGGAGTTGGAATTCCGGGCTCTTGGAATGATTTGTCTAATACTGGTGATGTTAGTGGCAACTACCAACCCAAAGGCTACATTGTAGAATATGGTGGAATGCCTGGAGATCCCATTCTACAAATTGCCACAAGTACAACTTTAACAATTCCTTCAATAACCAATGTTACCGGTGCTTCACGTTGCGGCTCAGGAAGTGTAACTCTTACAGCAAATTCAACATCTGGTTTGGTAAAATGGTATTCTCAATCTTCTGGAGGCACACCTATTGCAACCGGAAATTCATTTGTTACTCCAAATTTAGATCAAAATACAACGTATTATGTTGATGCTTTTGAAGCGGGTTGTTTTAGTGGTCCAAGAACGCCTGTAATCGCAACAATTAATCCTATTCCAGAGGTTACGGTTAATTCTCCCGTGTCAATATGTGGAGCTAATAGCGTTACTTTAACTGCTTCAAGCACATTAGGAACCATTCAATGGTTTGCTAATCCAACCGATGAAAATGCTATAGCAACAGGATCTAACTTTACAACTCCTATCCTAACTCAAAACACAACCTACTATGTGTCGGCTTTGGCTAATAGTTGTAATGCGGCATCAAGAATACCGGTAAACATTAATTTTTATGAATTTCCGGATATTGAAGACGAAACTATTATTTCATGTTTAGGTTCAACATCGCTACTTGATGCCGGAGTAGCTAATGCAACTTACCTCTGGTCTACCGGAGAAACCACACGAACAATTGAAGTCAATTCCGGTAACAATTATTCGGTAACTGTAACGCTTTTAAACCCGGGAAACTGTTCTAAAACCAAAACCTTTACGCTTACTCAGTATGAATCACCGGAAATAACTTCAATACAAATCAATGGAAATACAGTACACATTTTTGCCACAGGAAATGGCATGTATGAATACTCAATTGATGGAATTTATTTTCAAGATAGTCCGGTTTTTCAATTAATTGAAGGGGGATTGTACACCGCGATAGTTCGAGAAAAAAACAATTGTGGTACGGCTACTCAAAACTTTAAGTTGGTTTTAGTTCCGGCTTTTTTTTCACCCAATAATGATGGGCATAACGATTTTTTGGAACCCAAAGGCTTATCGCTTTTTCCGGAAGCAAGGCTATCTATTTTCAATCGGTATGGAAAACTAATCAAAGTTTTAACCCCAAACGATATAAATTGGGACGGCAGATTGAATGGTAAAAATTTACCAGCAGATGATTATTGGTATACTTTAAAAACAAGCGATGGCATGCCCTTACAAAAGGGACACTTTTCATTGGTGCGTTAACCCAGTTTGGTTTGAATTTGACTCAAAATATAAATGTAATCTTCTTGATTTTCAACAAAATCTTTATCCGAAACATCGATAATTAAAACATTCAAATGCGTTTGAGTTTTGATGTAATCTAAATACCCTTGATTGATTTTCTCCAAATATTCAGCCGGAATTTGCTGTTCGTAGACTCTGCCTCTGTTTTTAATATTTTCTAATAATTGAGTTGTATTTTGATACAAATAAACATATAAATCCGGTTTAGGCATTTCCTTGTAAATGATATCAAACATGGTTTTATACAACCGGTATTCGTCTTCATGAAGCGTTACTTTGGCAAAAATTAGCGACTTGAAAATATGATAATCTGCCACAATAAAATCTTTAAACAAATCAAACTGAGCCAAATCATCTGTTAATTGTTGATATCTGTCTGCCAAAAATGACATTTCTAACGGAAAAGCATATCGGTTTTGATCTTCATAAAATTTGGGTAAAAAAGGATTGTCTGCAAAACGTTCCAAAACCAATTTAGCATTAAAATCTTCAGAAATTTTAGTAGATAAAGTGGTTTTTCCGGCACCAATATTTCCTTCAATCGCAATATAGTTAAACTTTTGAAGCGGAATGGAACCCAAGGGCGACTCTAACTTAGCTACTTTTTTTATGGCACTTTTATCTTCGGTAATCTGAACCAATTCCGGCAGGTATTTTTGTAAAATCGGATGACGCCAATCTAAATTCAAATCTCGCATCGGGATTAAAACAAATCGTCTTTTATCCATGTG
Source organism: Flavobacterium sp. (assembly GCA_024709705.1). GTDB lineage: Bacteria > Bacteroidota > Bacteroidia > Flavobacteriales > Flavobacteriaceae > Flavobacterium. The sequence continues at coordinate 3,743 of JANJWE010000295.1, forward strand.
CGGATGGGGCACGCTCAACTGTTCTGTTTGAATGATTTCTTCATTAAACGTAATAACATCAATATCGATAATTCTGTTCTCGTAGGAATTTGTTTCTTTACGAACTCTTCCCATTTGTTTTTCAATCTCTAATACCTTTTGTAAAACATAATGAGAATCTTTATTGGTATGAATTACCAAAGCACAGTTGTAAAATGAATGTCCTTCAAAACCCCATGATGAACTCTCATACACATCCGAAACCGTAACCACCGTGGCTACTTTTTCGTGAATCAAACGAATAGCTAATCGTATGTTTTCCAGACGATTTTCTTCGTTACTGCCAATAGATAAAACAACTTGATTTTGCGTGCTCATAGAATGACAAAATAACTAAAACTATTTTAGAAATAACCTATATTTGCACGTTGTGTTAATAAGTTTCTCGATTTAAAAATGTACTCAATCTGAAATTGTAACATAATCTGATGAAAGTCTACTAATTAGATATAATTAATAAAAAAATTGTAAAATGAAATTTTTAGGAAATGTATTGGCTACGATAATTGGACTTTTTGTCTTTTTTATGTTGCTGTTTTTCGGGTTTATGTTATTTGGTGCTATAGCAGGTAGCGGATCGGACACTGTAAAAGTAGAATCCAATTCGGTTATAGAATTGAATTTGGACAACATTACTTTAGATTACACCGGAAAGTACACAGACCCGTGGATTACTCTATTTGCTGAAGAAGCTCCTATTGGATTTACAGAAGTTTTAAATGCAATTGAAGCGGCAAAAAATGACACAAAAATTAAAGGTATAACTTTAGTGAACAGTTCAAATTCTCTAGGTTTAGCCCAATCAAAAGCATTAAGAGACAAATTGATTGATTTTAAAAAATCCGGAAAATTTGTGGTTTCATACGCCAACTATTTTACGCAAAGAGAATATTACATCAATTCGGTAGCTGATACCATTTATGTTAATCCGGTTGGAGAAATAGACTTCAAGGGTCTAGCTTCAGAAGTTATGTTTTTCAAAGATATTCAAGAAAAAACCGGGATCAAGATGGAAGTCATTCGTCACGGCAAATACAAAAGTGCCGTTGAACCTTTTCTCTCCAGTGAAATGAGTCCCGAAAACAGAGAACAAATTTTTGCCTTACTTAATTCGGCTTGGGAAACCATTGCAAAAGATATTTCAGATAGCAGAAAAATTCCTTTAGATTCTGTTAATCAAATAGCACACAATTTGTCGGCACGAACTCCTGAAATGGCTTTGAGTAAAAAACTAGTAGACAAAATTGGCTATGAAGATGAATTTCATTTGGGTATAAAAAAAGCACTTCAGGTTGAAAAAGATGAAGATTACAACAAAATAAGCATTTCAGATTATGCTAAAAACCAAACTTTAAGTCTTTCAGGAAGTGGTTCTAAAAATAAAATTGCCATAATTTATGCTCAAGGAGAAATCTTAGGAGGCGAAGGTGATGTTAATATAATTGGCGAAGGAGCTATGCGTAATGCATTAGAAGAAGCTCGAAAAAATGACAAAATTAAAGCGGTTGTTCTTCGTATTGATAGTCCGGGAGGAAGTGCACTAACTTCTGAACTGATTTGGAGAGAAATTGAACTCACCAAAAAAACCAAACCCGTTGTTGTATCTATGGGTAATTTGGCTGCTTCCGGAGGATATTACATAGCATGTAACGCTAATAAAATAATTGCCGAACCCAGCACCATAACCGGATCTATTGGGGTTTTTGGGGTTTTACCCAATATGACTGAATTCAGCAAAAAGATTGGAATAAATACTTCCCAAGTTAAAACACATGATAACGCAATGGGATACAGTCCGTTTCAGCCTATTGATGAAAAATTTAAATCTGTTACTACAGAAAGTGTAGAAAAAATATACACCACCTTTGTAAACCGAGTAGCAAGTGGTAGAAAAATGACCTTTGAACAAGTGGATGCAATTGCTCAAGGTAGAATTTGGACCGGAACAGAGGCTTTAAAAATAGGTTTAGTAGACCAATTGGGTAGCTTAGATACCGCCATTGCAGAAGCTGCAAAATTGGCCAAACTAAAAGAATACAAAACCGAAAACTTTCCGGAATTTGACAAAACCTTAATGGAATTTTTAAACGACCAAAACGGAATTCCCTTTGCCCGTTCAAAAGAAAGAATGCTTAAGGATGAATTGGGAGAAGAAAACTACCAAACCCTTCAACAGTTAAAAAGAGCAACCTCCCGCACCGGAATCCAAATGTTGTTACCCTTTGAAATTCGAATACAGTAATATTACACCGAAATAAATAATTGGCCCTTTGGGGCCTTTTTTTTTAAACTTTGTTTTTTTGTTAACAAAAAACAAAACTTAAATTTGATTATTTTTGATGAAAAAACAGTGGAAACAAAAGAAAAGCTATTGGCTTATAAAATCTATTTTACACTTGGAGCCCTTTTTATAGCTTCATTAGTTGTATCAAACTTAATTTTTCAAAAATTTTTTTATTGGGATTTTTTCGGTTTGTATCGATTTGAAATTTCGGTGGGCATTCTTCCTTATCCCATCACTTTTTTAATTACCGATATAATTTCTGAAGTATACGGCAAGAAAAAAGCCAATCAAGTTGTAACCACCGGAATTTTTGCTTCAGTTTTTTCATTAGGTATCATTTATGTAGCCAATGCGGTTCCCGCAATAGAAAAATCTCCGGTGAACGATTCTTTATTTAGTTTGGTATTTGGACAAACGGCTCTGGCAGTTTTGGCCTCTATGATTGCCTATTTGGCTGCCCAATACATAGATATTCAAATCTTTCATTTTTGGAAAAGAGTAACCCATGGAAAAATGTTATGGCTTCGTAATAACTTCTCTACATTTACTTCACAATTTGTTGATACGTTTTCGGTATTGTTTTTGCTGTGTACATTTGATATTTTAAATTGGGATTTGTTTGTGCCTTTGCTATTGAGTGGATTTCTATTTAAAGTTTTAATTGCTTTATTGGATACCCCATTGCTTTATTTGGCCGTTTATTATTTTCAAAAAAGATTTAATTTAAAACGAGGAGAAGAACTCCAATTAGACTAGTATAACCCATTCAAATTATATTCATTAAAAAAAAACAGTATGTTAAAAAAAGTTTTAAAAGTAACCGGGATCTCTCTTGCTATTGTATTTATCTTACTTTTGGTTTCTCCCTTTTTGTTTAAAAATAAGATTAAAGAATTGGTTTTAAAATCAATAAACGAAAAAATTGACGCTACAGTCGCTTTTGATGACATTCAATTAAGCTTTATCAGAAACTTTCCCAAAGCCAATGTTACCCTTGAACATTTGAGTTTAATTAACAAAGCACCTTTTGAAGGCGATACCTTATTTTATGCAGGAGAATTGCAATTAAAAATGTCAATCAAAGAACTTTTTAAAGACGAAAAAGAGCCTCTAATTTTGGAATCGTTTTACAGCAAAGACGGTCAAGTTTCCATTCTTTTTAATGCCGATGGTGTTAATAATTTTGACATTGCTTTAAAAGATGACAAAGATGCCAAAGATGAAGAAAGCAAACCCTTTGCCCTACATATCCAAAACTATGAAGTTGAAAACTGGAAATTTTTGTATGCAGATGAAAGTTCAAAAATGAAATTGCAAATCTCAGATTTGAACCATAAAGGCAGCGGTGACTTTGCCGCTTCAAAGTTAGACTTGAATACCTTTACTACAGCCAATCTTAGTTTTGATATGAACCAAGTAAATTATATGAACCAAGTGGCTCTTAAACTGGATGCCATTTTGGGTATTGATTTGGAAAATAGCAAATACGAATTCAAAGACAATAAAGCGTTAATTAATCAATTGCCCCTAGAATTCAAGGGCTTTATTCAATTGATTGAAAATGGTCAAATGTATGATTTGTCGTTTTTCACTCCCACTTCATCATTCAAAAATTTTTTAGGATTAATCCCCTCTGCATACAAGGGCGACTTAGATAAAATTCAAACAACCGGTGATTTTAAAGTGAATGGTTTTGCCAAAGGAATTTTATCCGAAAAAACAATTCCTTCATTTGACATAAAAATTGCGTCAAACAACGCCTCATTTAAATTCCCGGATCTTCCCAAAACGGTTAAACAAATTAAAATTGACACCCAAATTAAAAACGAAACAGGACTTGTAGAAGATACTTTTGTAAATTTAGATTTGCTTTCGTTTCAAATTGATCAAGACGTATTTTGGGCCAAAGCCAATATTAAAAACCTAACCATTAACCCTCTAATAGACGCGGCTTTAAAAGGGACTATCAATCTGGGGAACTTAACTCAGGCTTACCCTATTGCCTTAGACAAGCCCTTATCCGGTATATTAAAAGCTGATGTTCAAACTAAATTTGACATGCAAACCGTTGAAAAAGAGCAATACCAAAATATTCAAAACTCGGGTTCACTTCAACTTACCGGCTTCAAATATACTGATGAAAACGGGAAAGGCATGGACATTAACATAGCTCAAGTTCAATTCAATCCAAGTCAGTTAAATTTACAAAAATTTGAAGCAAAAACCGGGAAAAGCGACCTAAATGTAACCGGAGTTTTGGATAATTTTTACGGGTATCTTTTTAAAAATCAAAATTTAAAAGGAAACTTTACTATGAATTCCAATGTGATTGCTGTATCTGATTTTATGACAACAGAAGCAACCGGAAAAACTTCTGAAAAGTCAACAGAAGCTCTTAAAATTCCTGCCTTTTTGGATTGCAGTATTACCGCAAAAGCTCAAACTGTTTTTTATGATAATTTAACTTTGAAAGAGGTTTCGGGAAAACTCATTGTAAAAGATGAGAGAATCACCCTCGAAAATGTAAAAACTTCCATTTTTGGGGGACAAATTGGGTTAAACGGAATGGTCTCTACGAAAGAAAAAGTTCCAAATTTCTCAATGGACTTAGCCTTGAACTCAGTTTCAATTGCTGAAACATTTACTCAATTGGATTTAATGAAAAATATTGCTCCAATTGCCAACATTATCAATGGTAAATTAAACTCAACAATCAAATTATCCGGTAATTTAGATGCCAAAGAACTTACCCCGGATTTAAAATCGGTTTCGGGTGATTTGATGGGACAATTACTTTCAACAACCATAAACGCTTCCAATTCTACTCTATTGAGTGCTTTAGACTCTCAATTCAACTTTATCGATTTGAAGAAACTTAATTTAAACGATTTGAAAACGAAACTTTCGTTTAAAGATGGAAAAGTAAATGTAACCCCTTTTGATATTACTTACCAAGATGTAAAAGTGACCATTGGCGGTACCCATGGATTTGATCAAACTTTAAATTACAATTTAAAATTAGATGTCCCTGCAAAATATTTAGGTCCCGAAGTAACAAATCTTCTTTCCAGATTAAGCCCTGCAGATGCTGCTAAAATTGAAAAAATTCCGGTTAATGCCGTTTTAGGAGGTAATTTTGGAAGTCCCAAAATTTCTACCGACATGAAACAAGCTACGACTCAATTAGCCAATCAGCTTATTCAACAACAAAAACAAAGACTAGTTAATCAAGGCACATCGGCACTAGGAAATTTATTAAACTCAAATACCAAACCCGGCGATACAGCCCAAACCACTACACCGGCAACAAAAGAAGAAACTAAAGCTAAAGCCGAAGAAGCCGTTAAAAATAAAGTTAAAGAAGGACTGAATAGTTTGTTGAAAAAGAAAAACTAAACTAAAAAACCCCAACAATTGTTGGGGTTTTCCTTTTGCTATTATTAATTCTAATCAACAAGTAAGCAAACAGATAATTTTATTTCGTCTTTAACTTTAACCATTCCGCCCATTTTCTTAGGAGGCGTTAAATCGAATTCATTAAAAAAAATTACGACATCTCCTTTTAATTTGTTTTTATCCAATTTTAAAGTCAGATTCTTGTAGGTTTTTTGTTTTCCAACCAATTCCATGCTTAAATCACAGTAGACTTGGTTTTCCTTTTTTTTAAAATTAAGTAATTCGATTTTAATTTCCGGGTATTCTTTAGCTTTCAATGTTTTTCTGAAATCGTGATTCAGCATAAAATTGCCACAACCAAATTGTTTAACGGGAATGGTGTGTGCTATTTTGGAATTGTTTTTTTTATTAAAAAACAGCGTGTCTTTGGCTTTCAAGTCATAGTTACATTCAAAACCTCCAATTGATGTAGTACCTTGCACAGTAAACTGTTTTGTACTGACCAACAAATAATCTTCGGATGATGAAAACAGTAGTCCTGTTGCAAATAATATCAAGCCAAAAACACGCATCTTATAAATAGTTTAGAAAGAAATCACAGCTTCAAAAACAAATCCGTTGAATTTACCATCGTGAAGGATATTATTGGCATTGTATCCGTCATATTTTTGGTTCACATATTCAATTTTAGCTAAAACATTTTTAGTCATAAACCAACCTCCACCAAAATTGAAACGAGTTACGTCTACATCTTCACCGGCTCTGGTTTCTCCGGAAACATTATTGTATCTACCACCTACATAAAGGTTTTCATTTTTTCCAAAACGATACAGTAATTCGGCACCAATTTGAGTAAAATCTCTTGTATCTGTTTCAGCTGTAGCTTTACCGGAAGTTTTTTCAACCAATCCAAAGAATTCTATTCCTTTATAACGAATAAACGGGTTAATCATTATAGCTGTTAATTCATTGGTAAAACCGGGAACAATTAAACCAGAAGAATAATTATCTTTAGATGTTGCTGTTGTATTTTCCATCACGAAATAGTATCTAGAACCGGCTCTATCACCACCATATAAATACGTTCTTTGAGAATGAGCGGTGTGGTAAAGAGATCCTGTTAATCTGAAACGGAAATCGTCGTTAATTTGTTTGTCATAACCTAATTTCAACATCGTAGATGGACTTGTTTTACCGGGATTGTTTGTTCCTTGGTTTAATTTTCCATTAGTTGCACCCACCATGGCCAACCAACCGTTTCTTTGGTAGTATACCTCAGCACCAACTTCGGTAGTAAATGCATCCATAATATAATTTCCAACAAACGGATTGTATAAAGCTAACGCATTATCTGATCTTCTAAAGTGTGCATCACCATAGTTGTTTTCCATGTGACCAATTTTGATAGTCATATATTTCATAGTCTCTTCTAAAAATCCTTGACGGATGAAATTTAATTTATCAATTTGGATGTATCCCCCTTTTACATAAGGTTCCGGGTGGTGACGAGAAGAAAGATACGTACGTAAGTGAAGGTTAATACCATCATACAATTCAACATCTAAATCTAAGTTGGCTGTTGCTAAATTGAAGTTGTTTCCAATAGCAATTAACTCAGTTGTATTCACATTGTTTACCAAAACCGGTGTAGCATTGTTTTCATGATCTAGAGCTTGGTATTGTAAAGCAAAGGCTCCCCCAACTTTAACGCGTACGTCTTTAAAAGTGGTTGCAGTGTCTTTGGGCGGTTCAAACATGTTGAGTCCATTCTTATCATACGGTCTCCAGTTAGGAAGTTGTTGAGCTTGTCCTATAGTGATCGCCCCAATTAAGGCAAATGCACTGATTAAAATTGATTTCATAATGATTTGTAAATTAAGAGGTTTTTGTTATATTTATTTAAAGGTTATTTGAATGCTACGTTAAAAATGAGGGTTACATCGTCGCCTGTTTTTACGGTACCCATCAATGCGGTGGGAGGTTTGATACCGAAATCGGTAAGTTTGCATTTGTAACTTCCATCAAAAGTGGTAACTCCGGCTACAGTTTTTGCGAGAACTTTAAATACAGCTGGTTTGGATACTCCTGCTATTGTAAAGGTTCCGGAAAAAGTCCACTCACCTTCTTTGACGAGTACTGCTGATTTAAGTTCAAATTTTACCGTTTTAAATTGATCGGTTTTTAAAGCTTTATACGCATTTTTATCCATACCGCCTTTTCCGCTTTTCAAACTTTCTGCCTGCATTTCTACAGTGATACTTTTGATAGCTTTTAATTCGGCATTGGCTACTTCTAAAATTGCTTTACCAGTGGCAGCAGAAGAAACCATTTCCCAATCATGCAAGGATGAAGTCCCTGTTATTTTGAGTTTAGAATTGGGTTGAACTGTATAATTAGTTTGGGATTGTGCTCCTACAGATAAAAAGAATAAACTGACAACTAAAAGGAGGTTGGGGGTAATTCGACTGAGTTTCATACTAATTTAGTTTTAAATTATGGTACAAATCTCGGTCGATTTAACGAGCATTTAAATGATAAATATCAGGGTTTAATAAAATATTTAATTTTAAACTGTATAAAAAATCACAAATAAAACCGAACTATTCCTACATTAAAAAGAAATTTGAACAACATAGCCTTCAAAAGTTCGAATATTAAAAACAGTACCATCCTGAAATATAAGGTATTGCCCTTTTATTCCCTTTAATCTACCGGAATAAAGAGGCGTTTTGTCCAAATTCAAACTCGTTACTTTGGTAGGATATGAAAGTACCGGATAGTTTAATTGCGTTAAAAAAGCTTCCGTAGATAGAAAATAAGGTTGTATTTCTTCTGGCAACAGAGGATAAATTTTTTCCCGTTCTAATTCTAAGGATAAGGACGAGACTTCATTTTTGAGCATTTTTTGCCATTGGGTTTTATCAGCATACCACTTTTTGAGAGTTACTTCGGTAATTCCGGCTAAATATCTATTAGGTACTTCTACAATAGGAATAGCTTCTGAAGCTCCCTGATCTATCCAACGGGTTGGAACTTGAGATTTACGGGTTACGCCCACTTTAATTTCACTGGAAAGAGCTAGATATACAATATGAGGTTGAAGTTGTACTTTTTTTTCATATTCCAAATCTCGGTCTTCAATTTCCAAATGGGCTGTACTTAATTCAGGCTTCATAATCCAATCACCGGCAGATGCACTCGAATTGAAGCAATCATAACAAAACCCTTGTCTGAATATTTTTTTCTTTTTCCCGCAATTTAAACATTGGTAACCCTGAAAGGTAATTTCAATATCTTTATCCAATAGTTGATTTACGGGCAAAAAACTAGATTCAAAAACCAAATAGTATTGAATAGGATTTCCCAATTCGGTTTGCATTTTATTTAAAACACCTTCGTAAATCATGGCATAAAGATTAAAAATTAAAAACACCAATTGTTTAAAAATTAGTACATTTGGTGAAAGTGTAAAAATAACTTTTGTTTGCTGTTTTTTCAAATTAAAAATTAATTTATTCTAATCGCGTTCCGAATGCCATTACCTATTATTAATTCGATTGCAACTTGGATTTTAAAAAAACGGATTCATCAAATTGAATTGTTTATTAAGTATCCTAATGAAGTTCAGGAAGAATTGTTGTTTTCATTGATAAAAACCGCTGAAAACACTGTCTTGGGTAGGCAATATGATTTCAATTCGATAAAGAATTACGAAACTTTTGCCCAAAGAATTCCAATTTCTACTTATGAAGATTTGGAACCCATGATAGAACAAACCCGTAAAGGGATGCAAAATATTTTTTGGCCTACTTCAATAAAATGGTTTGCCAAATCCAGCGGAACCACAAATGCGAAAAGCAAATTTATCCCGGTTAGTAATGAAGCTCTGGAAAACTGTCATTATAAAGCGAGCAAAGATTTATTGAGTTTGTATTTAAACAACAATGAAGATTCTCAACTTTTTGTTGGAAAGAGTCTTCGTTTGGGTGGAAGTAAAGAATTGTATCAAGACAATAATACTTTTTTTGGTGACTTATCAGCAATTCTAATTGACAACATGCCTATTTGGGCCGAATTTAGCTCTACCCCCAGTAACAGAGTTTCGTTAATGGGAGATTGGGAAATCAAACTACAGGCTATTGTCCATGAAACTATACATGAAGATGTAACCAGTTTGGCCGGAGTTCCTTCTTGGATGTTGGTTTTATTGAATAAAGTTTTAGAACAAACCGGAAAATCAAACTTATTGGAAATTTGGCCCAATGCCGAAGTTTATTTTCATGGAGGTGTAAGTTTTGAACCTTATAAAGAGCAGTATAAAAATTTATTTCCGAAAAAAGATTTCAATTATTACGAAATATACAATGCATCTGAAGGTTTTTTTGCTATTCAGGATCAAAACAATTCTGACGAATTATTGCTAATGCTCGATTATGGCATTTTTTATGAATTTATTCCTATGGATACCTTTGGAACTTCATCTCAAAAAATAATTCGATTGGCCGAAGTTGAACTTTTTAAAAATTATGCTGTTGTAATAACCACCAATTCCGGTTTATGGCGTTATTTGATTGGCGATACCGTTCGGTTTACTTCCTTAAATCCGTACCGAATAAAAGTAACCGGAAGAACCAAACATTTTATTAATGTTTTTGGAGAAGAATTAATAGTCGAAAATACTGATAAAGCCCTAGCAAAAGCCTGTTTGGAGACTCAAGCCGAGGTTATTGATTATACCGTAGCCCCTGTTTTTATGAACGGAAAAGAAAAAGGAGCTCATGAATGGATGATTGAATTTAAAAAAGCTCCTCAGGATTTTACCGCTTTTTCTGAATTGTTAGATGCTACCCTTCAATCATTAAATTCTGATTATGAAGCGAAAAGACGCAATAACATGACTTTAAATCCGTTGATACTCAATATAGCCAGACCGCAATTGTTTTATGATTGGCTAAAAGATAAAGACAAGTTGGGAGGCCAACACAAAATTCCCCGACTATCTAATGAAAGGACTTATTTGGAACAATTGAAAAGTATGCAACTCACATATACGCACTCATGAAAAAAATAGCTTTTATCATATTTATTCTCATCGTACTTTGTTCTTGTGGCCCCAGAAGACTGGGTTGTGGCCCCAGAAGATGCAGTATTGATGTGCAAAAAGATATTTGGGACAAACAACTGCCACAAAAAAATCCTGAAGTAAGAACTTCAGGATTAGTATAAATCTAGATGATTTTTATCTAAGAAACAGCTTTTAACCGTTGTAGCATATTTTTATTCAAGGCATTTTCTGCATATACTTTGGTAACTTCAAGTTTTGCATCTTCGGTTCCCGGCAATTCATACATGGCATCTGTGAGTATGGCTTCACAAAGCGAACGCAACCCTCGAGCTCCTAATTTGTACTCCAAAGCCTTATCTACAATATAGTCTAGAGCTTCTTCTGTAATGGAAAAGGCCACACCATCCATTGCAAATAATTTTTCATATTGTTTGATTAATGCATTTTTGGGTTCGGTTAAAATAGAACGTAGGGTAGCTTTATCCAAAGGATTCATGTAAGTAAGTACCGGTAAACGTCCTATGATTTCAGGAATTAATCCAAAATCTTTTATGTCTTTTGGAATAATATACTGCATCAGATTTTCTTTATCTATTTGCTCTTTATGAGAAGAAGCACTGAAGCCTACTGCCTGACGATTGAGACGTTTAGAAATAATACGTTCAATTCCGTCAAAGGCACCTCCCGCAATAAATAAAATATTTTGCGTATTTACTTCGATAAATTTTTGGTCGGGATGCTTTCTTCCTCCTTTTGGGGGTACATTAACAATGGTACCTTCTAAAAGTTTTAATAGAGCCTGTTGAACTCCTTCACCGGAAACATCTCTGGTAATTGACGGATTATCACTTTTGCGAGCAATTTTGTCAATTTCGTCAATAAATACGATACCTCGTTCAGCTTTGGCTACATCATAATCAGCTACTTGCAACAAACGGGTTAATATACTTTCTACATCTTCTCCCACATAACCGGCTTCTGTTAAAACTGTAGCATCTACAATAGTTAGTGGCACATTGAGCATGCGAGCTATGGTTTTGGCAACCAATGTCTTACCGGTACCGGTTTGACCCACCATAATGATATTGCTTTTTTCAATTTCAACCTCATTATCATCCTGTTTTTGCATCAATCGTTTGTAATGATTGTACACAGCAACCGAAAGCACTTTTTTAGTTTCAGATTGACCAATAACATATTGATCTAGAAAAGCTCTTATTTCTTTGGGCTTTTTTAGATCTAAGTCGCCTAAATTATTGGATTTGCTTTGTTTGAGTTCTTCCAATACAATGCCATGAGCCTGATCAATACATTTATCACATATGTGAGCATCAATTCCTGCAATCAAGAGATTGGTCTCTGGTTTTTTCCTTCCGCAAAAAGAACACTCTAAAATTTCTTTTGCCATTTTTTTTATGGTAATGGGTTAAAGTCGCTTTGTCAATAAATAAACTTTAACTATTTTCTTCTTAATACTTCATCAATCATTCCGTACTCTTTGGCTTCATCGGCAATCATCCAATAATCGCGTTCAGAATCTTTGTAAACTTTTTCAAAAGATTGCCCGGAGTGCGTTGCAATGATTTGATACAATTCATCTTTTAATTTGAGCATTTCTTTCAAATTAATCTCCATGTCTGTAGCTACACCTTGAGCCCCTCCGGAAGGTTGATGAATCATCACACGTGAATGAGGTAAAGCCGAACGTTTTCCGGCTGCCCCAGCACACAAGAGCACTGCTCCCATTGAAGCAGCCATACCGGTACAAATTGTAGCTACATCCGGACGTACATACTGCATGGTATCGTAAATACCTAAACCGGCATAAACACTTCCGCCAGGCGAATTGATATAAATTTGGATATCTTTTGAAGCATCTACACTTTCTAAGAACAGCAATTGGGCCTGAATAATATTGGCCACATAATCGTCTACTCCCGTTCCTAAAAAAATGATTCTGTCCATCATCAATCTGGAAAACACATCCAATTGAGATACATTCAGTTGACGTTCTTCAATAATATAGGGAGTCATACCACTAACAATTTTGTCGTAGTACATACTATTTACACCGTGATGTTTGGTAGCAAATTTTTTAAATTCTTTTCCGAAATTCATTTTATAAAAGTGTTGATTTTGAAACAAAAAAAGCGTCAACCTAAATTGACGCTCAAAGATAGTATTATTTTTTTATACTTTTATTCTCCGTACATTTCTTTAACGAACTGTTCGTAAGAAACTTCTTTTGACTTTGCTTTTACTTTTTCTTTGAACAGAGAAAGCATTTTCTCACTCATTACTTGCTCAGACAAGCGTCTTACTTCATCTTGATTAGACATTACACGAGCTACAATTCCATCAATATCTTCTTGAGTTGGATTCATTTGACCAAACTGAGCCATTTGTTTTTTAATCAATTCGGAAGTGTAAGCTTTTAAGTCATCAAAAGTTATTTGCAAGTTGTTTTCGGTCATGATTTTTCCTTCTATCAACTGGTAACGTAATCCTCTTTCAGAACGATCAAACTCTTCTTGAGCTTCTTGAGCCGTTAATTCTTTTTCTCCTGCTGTTTGCAACCATTTAACTAAAAATTCAGCAGGCAAATCAAATTGGGTGGATTCCAATAAAAATTCTGTAACATCGTTTAAGAACTTTTGATCGGCTTGCTGTGCAAATTGTTTCTCAGCATCTTCTTTGATTTTGGCTTTCACTTCTTCAACAGAAGAAACCACTCCTGGACCAAAAAGTTTATCAAACAATTCTTGATTTAATTCTGCTTTTTCACTGGTTGTTATTCCGTCAATTTGAACAGTAACCGTAATGTCTAAACCATGAACCAAATCGTGATCTACTTTTAGGTAATCCATTAATTTATGGTCATCATCAAACAAACCTTTGGTACTAACTTCTACAACATCTCCTACTTTTTTGCCAATAAATTTTTTGGCTGTTTTTTTGTCTTTAAAAAGTTCCAGTTCTATAGAAGTAGCGTTATTGATATTTTGCTCTTCATTAATAAAAGTAACCTGCAAATCATCCCCTTCTTCAACAGTATCTTTTGCAATCAATTTCCCGTATTGTTTTTGAATACGTTCCACCTGATCGTTCAACATTTTATCGTCAGCAATAATTTTGAAAAGAGTAATGTTGTTTTTTGCTGCCAAATTTACTTGGAATTCCGGAGCCAAACCTAATTCAAAATCAAATTGAAAATCATCTGCATCCCAGTTGAAATCGTCTGTAACTTTGGGTAATGGATTTCCTAAAATATCTAACTTCTCTTCGGTTAAATAGCTATTTAATTTTTCTTGTAAAAGTTTGTTTACTTCTTCCAACAAAACCGCTTTACCGTATTGTTTTTGAATTAAACTCATAGGCACAGCCCCTTTTCTGAAACCGGGAATTGAAGCATTCTTACGATAGTTATCCAGTACCTTCTGAACTTTATCTGCATAATCCTCTTTAGAAACACCCACGGTTACCACCGCATTCAGGGCATCAACATTAGTTCTTGTAATTGTCATCTTTAATTTTTTATAAACTGAAATTGGGTTGCAAAAGTATAACTTTTTTACAACCCAAACAATTTTTAATGTGCTGAATTCTACGAATTCAGAAACGTTTTATCAATCTTTCTCACTCGAGGTCAAATTGTAGACTATAGATTGTAAAAAAGATAATATTATACTAAACAACATTGCAGTCCAAAAGGAATTTACATTAAAGCCTCCCACAATGTTGTCACAAAGCAAAACCAACAAAGCATTTATAACCAATAGAAAAAGACCTAAGGTAAAAACAGTCACCGGCAGTGTAAATAAAACGATTATGGGTTTAACAAAAATATTTAGCAAACCCAAAACAATAGCAACGTAAACCGATGTTAAAAAAGTAGCCACTTCAACCCCGGGAAGTAAATTGGCAATCAATAATACCAATATAGCGGTTATTAATATTCTTAGAATTAAATTCATATAGCTTTCAATAAATATTTAGTCTTTCAAAAATAGTGAAACTTTTTCATAAAACAAGGCGGGATTTTCGGCATGAAGCCAATGCCCTGCATTGGGTATCGTTTCAAAAATTGCATTTGGAAAGTGTGCCCGAATATCATCAAAATCTGAATCTAAAACATATCTGGAAGCACCGCCTCTAATAAAAAGTGTAGCCCCCTCAAAAATATCGGTTGGGCTTAATGCTTTGCCAATTTGCTCTATTTGTTCATTGAATACTTTTAAATTAAACCGGAATGCCAATTGTCCGGGTTGTTTCCAGTATAATGATTTCATCAAAAATTGACGGGTTCCAAAATCGGTAATGTATTTACTCAATTGTTCCTCAACTTCACCTCGATCGGGCTGATTTTCAAAGTTAACCGCATTCAATCCAGCCAAAATATCTTGATGATGGGGTTTATAATATTTAGGACCAATATCGGCAATTATTAATTTATGAACCCTTTGTGGATATTTGGCTGCAAAAAACATAGCCACTTTTCCTCCCATTGAGTGCCCCAACAAAGCTATAGAATTAAGGTTCTTGTTGGCACAATACTGAGCTACATCTTCAACCATCACATCGTAATTAAATTCTGATGCATGAAAACTTCTTCCGTGATTTCGCAAATCCAATAAATGCACTTCATAACCCAAAGTTGCCCACTGAACCCCTAATGTTTTCCAATTATCTGACATCCCCAAAAAACCATGTAAAATGAGTAAAGGCTCACCGGCTCCTTCTATTTTAGAATACAATTCCATAATTTATTTAAATTAAATTGCAAGTTACCCATTTCAAAATGGATTACCAAAAAACTAAAATTTCCTCCCTTTCCATTCAAATTTTCCAAATAAAGAGTACACACCTACTACTGAAGCAAAAACCGGATACACTAAAGTGGTTAGTAACACTTGTTTTAAAGAAACCTTGTATTTTTTTTGTGAAGGCCAAGCCAATAATAAATCAGCAAACATTTTTACAGCAATTGCAAAAATGAAATACGGCGAAATGCTAAAAAATCCGACACAAAAAAACAAAAAAGACATATTACCAAAAAGAAAAAGCAGGGCACAAAATTGAGCGAAATTTTGCGTGTATGCTTTGGATTTACTGGCCCATCTTACCCTTTGAAAAAAAAGTTCACGCCATGAGTTACTGGGTTGGGTTGTTACTAAAAAATCTTTTTCAGCTTCAAACCAAACCGATTTAGGACTCACTTTCATGGCTTTTTGCAATAAAAAAACATCATCTCCACTTGCCCATTTCAAATTCCCTTCAAATCCTTTAAGATGATTAAAGAAGAATTTAGAATATGCAAAATTGGCTCCGTTACACATAAAAAGCTGCTTTAACCTAAAAGAAGCTTCTGTTAAAGATTGTAAACTCAACATTTCATTCTGTTGAAAATGATCTAGAAAAGTGAACGTTGGTTTATAAAGAACTGGCCCACAAATCATTTGAATTTCTCCTTTTGAAATTATACCATTCATAATCGAAAGCCAATTTACAGGCACAACACAATCAGCATCGGTTGTTACTATCCATTCAAAAGAAGCTCTTTTGACACCTTCTATCAAAGCGTCTTTTTTGGGAGAATTACTTTTTCGGATATTAGGAATAATACAACATGAAAACGGAAGATTGGGTAACTCAAAATCATCCGTAGACGAATCATCTATTAAAATTACTTCAAATTTTGATTTGGGATAGTTCATCTTTTCAAAGGAATTCAGCAGAAATGGTAATTTTTGAGATTCATTTCTAAAGGGAACTAATATGGTAAATGAGACATGAGGTTCAGGATATTTCTGTGGATTTTGTTTTTTTGACATCAAATAAAAAAACAGAAATAGACTGAAAAAAAAATAAATTCCAATACAAACTAACGGTATTAAAATCATAACTTCAACTTAGAGTTGGGCTTTAAAATAAACAAACTACCCAAAATTGTAGGTAAAACCAAATTTAAGAGCCACATTACAAAAGAAACCGAAAGCACTGCCCACTCATTAACTCCTAAATTTGAGAATAACAACACGGCCACACTTCCCTTGATTACAACATCCATTAAATGAATAGTAGGTAAAAGAGAAGCAAAAAAATACATAGTAAACAAAGTAATCATGGCATCTGGATAAGAAATTTGAACCCCAAAAAAGAGAAGAGCCAAATAAAATTGATGAGCGAAAATCAAATACCTCATCACCGAATATTGAATGTTTTTTAAATGCCGTTTTGAAGAAAAAAGTTGAAATTTGGCAAACAACAACTCTAAGGAGTACCCATAAATTTCTATTTTTTTAAAATACACTACAATTCCAAAAAGCAAGAGAAAAAGAAATACAAATAAACCTAAAACAAAGCTCGATTGTAAAGTAAAATGAGAAAAATCAACACTTGAAGGTACCAAAATATAATAAAATAAAACGCCAAAAACACCAAAAAAAAGCGTTACTCCCATCTGAGTTGAGTTGCTCAAAAAATTTAAAAAAATAATTTTTTTGGCATGTTTTCTATCAAAATAGAAACACTTTGCAACATATTCTCCAATTCTGTTGGGTGTAAAAACTGAAGTAGCCAATGACCCTAATGTTTGGGTTGCTGCTTCTTTGAAGGTTATTTTTCTAAAACTGGAAAGCAAGTTTTTCCATTTTAAAATTTCAAAAGACCAATTGAAAATAGACAATAAAACCAATACTATAAAACCATAAACCGGGAATGATTCCGGAAATATGAAATCATGATATGAACTGCGTTTGTCAAATTCAACATACAAATAATACAAAGACAATCCCACAAACAATAATTTTATGAGAAGCAACCAGAATTGTTTAGCTTTGTAAAGTTGTGGTATCATTTACACAAAGAAACAAAACTTTAACATATAACCTTCAAGATTTGAGCAAAAATTTGGCATCCGAACGTATCATACTGGGTATTGACCCCGGAACCACTATTATGGGATTTGGTTTGATTAAAGTGGTGAACAAAAAAATGGAGTTTATGCAATTGAACGAATTGATTTTGAGCAAATACGATGACCATTACACCAAATTAAAAGTGATTTTTGAACGTACCATTGAGCTGATTGAAACGCATCATCCGGATGAAATTGCCATTGAAGCTCCATTCTTTGGAAAAAACGTACAATCGATGCTCAAACTCGGAAGAGCTCAAGGTGTGGCGATGGCTGCCGGACTATCACGACAAATTCCAATTACCGAATACGAACCCAAAAAGATAAAAATGGCCATCACCGGAAACGGAAACGCCGGTAAAGAACAAGTAGCCAAAATGCTACAACAATTGTTAGGTTTGAAAGAATTACCTAAAAACTTAGATTCTACTGATGGTTTGGCAGCAGCTGTTTGTCATTTTTTTAATTCGGGAAAGGTAATTGGAGAGAAAAGTTATTCGGGTTGGGATGCTTTTGTGAAACAGAATGAAAATAAAATAAGTAAATGAGGCAATTTGTTAATGTGTCAATTTGCCTGTAAATTGACAAATTGACAAATTGAAAATTGACACATCAATGAGCGGCATCTACATCCACATCCCCTTCTGCAAGCAAGCTTGTCACTATTGCGACTTTCACTTTTCAACTTCCATGAAAAAGAAAGACGAGATGGTTTTGGCTTTGGCGAAAGAAATCGCACTGCGAAAAGAGGAGTTCAAAAATGAAGTGGTAGAAACTATTTATTTTGGTGGAGGAACGCCAAGTATTTTAGCGATTCAAGATTTGCGATTGTTGATTGATGCTGTATATGCAAACTACAATGTTGTTGAAAACCCTGAAATTACTGTTGAGGCAAATCCAGACGATTTATCAAATAATCGAATAATCGAACTATCCAACAATCGAATTAATCGACTTTCCATCGGCATTCAATCCTTTTTTGAAGACGACTTGAAAATGATGAATCGTGCACATAATGCCAATGAAGCTAAAAATTGTTTGGAAGAAGCTATCAACTATTTCGACAACATTTCCCTTGATTTAATTTATGGAATTCCGGGAATGAGTAATGAAAAATGGATTCAGAATATTGAAACCGCTTTATCTTTTGGCATTCCTCATATTTCGAGTTATGCCTTGACAGTTGAACCCAAAACCGCTTTGCATTCGTTTATTCAAAAAGGAATCATTCCCGCACCTGATGATGAAGTGGCTCAAGAACATTTTGAAATTTTGGTCAAAAAACTGGAAGATGCCGGATTCATTCACTACGAATTATCCAATTTTGGGAAGGAAAACTATTTTTCCAAAAACAATTCGAGTTATTGG
>JANJWE010000155.1 GCA_024709705.1 Flavobacterium sp.
GTTCGGACTTTTAACCAAAAAGCATCTACATTAGAAAACACAAAATTATTGTGTATTTCCAGAGATTTACCTTTTTCTCAAAAACGTTTTTGTGGAGCTGAAGGCATTGAAAATGTTGAAAATTTGTCTGATTTCAAAACCGGAAGTTTTGGCGATAATTATGGCTTAACCATTACAGATGGACCATTAGCCGGACTTCACTCTCGAGTGGTTATTGTCCTTGATGAAAACGGTATCATAACACATGCCGAACAAGTTCCAGAAATAGCAACCGAACCTAATTACGAAGCCGCCTTAAGCGTTTTGTAACTTCGTGATGGAATTCAAAAAAGAGTCTCGCTTTGTGCAAGGTAGATTAAAAAGTGTTTTGTATGCTTTCAATGGAGCTGTAAAACTTCTTTTTACTGAGCCAAGCATTAAAATTCAATTTTTTATCGGAATTTTAATGGTTTGGGCCGGATTTTATTTTGAAATTACCTCGGTAGAATGGATGATTCAAACCTTTTGCATCGGTTTAGTTCTATCTATAGAAGGATTAAATACAGCTGTTGAAAAAATAGCAGATTATGTTAATCCCAATTATAATATACAAATAGGCTTTATAAAAGATATTGCTGCCGGAGCTGTTTTTTTTGCGGCTATAACGGCTATAGTAATTGGATGTATAATTTATGTTCCTTACATTGCTCAATATTTTAATGAATAGTCAAATTAAATTGCACAAATTTTGTCAGTATGACCAAATCAACAAGCAACAAAAAAGAGAATACAGATAGTTCGAAAATAAATTCCAAAACCGGAAAACCAACCCAACAACAAAAATTTTTGTTGGGGATTGTTTTTATTCTGTTTTCTGTTGCCTTGTTCCTCTCTATGGTTTCCTTTTTTATTTATTGGAAACAAGACCAAAGTGCTGTATCCATTCTTTCTGACAGAACTGTAGAAGTCAGCAATTGGTTAGGCAAATTAGGAGCCTATTTAGCTCATCTATTTCTCTACAAAGGTTTTGGGATTGCTTCGTTTTTATTTGTCAAACTTTTTTTTGTTAGCGGATGGTACCTAATTTTGAATTTACAATTCAAAAAACTAAAGAATATTTGGTTTTGGGATTTATTTGCATTGGTCAATTTTTCTCTTCTATTCGGATTTTTTCATAATTACATACCTGAACTTGGAGGTATTGTGGGATATGAAATGAATTTGTTTATTGAAGATTTTATGGGAAAACCCGGAATCATTTTAGTATTGGTCTTCAGTTTAGTAATATACCTGCTGTTTAAAGTTAATATCTCAATAGATTCAATTCAAGAGTTCTTCAAACCTAAAGAAACGGTTACTAACTTAGATTTTGAAATAGCTCCTGAAATCGAAAATGCTTTTGATAAACCATTAACCGAGAGCAAAAAAGATTTTATTGTAGAGGAAGAACAACCTAAACCATTTTCTTTTGAAATAAATAAAGAAGCTCTAAAACCTACTATAGAAAATGCATCTGAAATTAATTTAGAGCCTCAAATTAAAAAAGAGTTACCTTCTCAGAATTCCCAAACTCCAAAAGAACCCGAGATAATTCAAACAGATGATGAGCAATTTGTCATTGAAAAAGCTCCTGAGGAAGAACAGATTGAAGAAAATTTAGCGGCACGTTTGGTTGCTGATTTTGGTGAATTTGACCCTACTTTAGAATTATCAAACTACAGATACCCTACTCTTGATTTATTAAAAGAATACGGTTCTGCCGGAATTACGATTAACCAAGAAGAACTTGAGGAAAATAAAAATCGAATTGTTGATACCCTTCGAAATTATAAAATAGATATTGCTCAAATCAAAGCTACTGTTGGACCCTCAGTAACTTTGTATGAAATTGTACCCGAAGCCGGAATACGTATTTCTAAAATCAAAAGTTTGGAAGATGATATCGCATTATCGCTATCCGCTTTGGGAATTCGAATTATAGCTCCCATTCCGGGTAAAGGAACTATTGGGATTGAAGTTCCAAATAAAAACCCTACTATGGTTCCTATGAAATCGGTTTTGTCTTCACAACGCTTTCAAGAAGCCGAAATGGAACTTCCTATTGCATTAGGCAAAACAATATCGAATGAAACCTTTGTAGTTGATTTAGCAAAAATGCCCCACCTGTTGATGGCAGGTGCAACCGGGCAAGGTAAATCTGTTGGTCTAAATGCGGTTTTAACTTCTCTTTTGTATAAAAAACATCCGGCAGAAGTTAAATTTGTTTTGGTAGATCCCAAAAAGGTAGAGTTAACCCTTTTCAACAAAATTGAACGCCATTATTTAGCCAAATTACCTGATACTTCTGATGCAATCATAACCGATAACACCAAAGTAATCAACACATTAA
The DNA here is from genome assembly GCA_024709705.1 of Flavobacterium sp. GTDB lineage: Bacteria > Bacteroidota > Bacteroidia > Flavobacteriales > Flavobacteriaceae > Flavobacterium. Next base: position 2,369 of record JANJWE010000155.1, read on the forward strand.
ATTCACTTTGTATTGAAATGGACAATAGGTATTCTCTCCTCAAAGATGCCATGGTTCGTAACATTAAAGAATACAATGAGAAATTTAAATTACGTAAACTTAATCCCAACGAAGGTCATCGTTTTTTACCGTATATCGTTTTGGTAGTAGATGAGTTTGCCGATTTAATTATGACAGCCGGTAAAGAAGTAGAAACTCCAATTGCTCGTTTAGCCCAACTGGCACGTGCCATAGGTATTCATTTGATTATTGCTACTCAAAGACCATCGGTTAATGTTATCACCGGTTTAATTAAAGCCAATTTCCCTGCTCGAATCGCATTTAGGGTTACCTCTAAAATAGATTCCAGAACGATATTAGATACACAAGGTGCCGATCAATTGATAGGACGTGGAGATATGCTCTACACCAACGGCAACGATTTGGTTCGTGTTCAATGTGCCTTTGTTGACACACCGGAAGTGGAGAAAATAACTGAATATATAGGTTCGCAAAAAGCCTATCCCAATGCATATTTACTTCCGGAGTATGTTGGAGAAGAAAATGGCACAGTGCTTGATATAGATATTTCTGAACGTGATTCAATGTTTAGAGAAGCCGCAGAAATAATTGTAACGGCACAACAAGGGTCTGCTTCCCTACTCCAACGTAAATTAAAACTAGGTTACAACCGAGCCGGAAGACTTATAGACCAACTGGAAGCCGCTGGAATTGTAGGACCTTTTGAAGGTAGTAAAGCCCGTTCTGTAAATATCCCTGATTTGAATTCGCTCAACGAATTTTTTAATAATGAAAATAATAATGCCTAAAATGAAACCAACCCACTGGATTGTACTTTTTTTATTTGTAACCTCTTTCAGTTATTCGCAAGATAAAAAAGCAAAAGAACTCTTGGATGAAGTAACTGCCAAAGTAAAATCATACGATAATATTGTTATAGATTTTAAATATACACTTCAAAATACAAAAGAAAACATCAACCAAGAAAGCAAAGGTAGCGTTACTTTAAAAGGAAACCTTTATTACCTTAATTTTATGGGGGTTACAAAAATTTTTGATGGTAAAAAAACCTATACCATTGTACCTGAAGATGAGGAAATAACCATTTCTAAAGTAGATGAAAAAGATGAAAATGCCATTACTCCGTCTAAAATGTTAACCTTCTTTAACTCCGGATATAAATATTATATGGATATTGTTCAAGATGTTAAAGGAAGAAAAATACAGTATATCAAATTGGTACCTATCAGCTCAAAAGATGAGCGAAAAGAAATTTTATTAGGAATAGACATTCAGACCAAACACATATACAACTTAATTGAAATTGGAAAAAAAGGGACAAAAACTACCCTCGTTGTTAATTCTTTCAAAACCAATCAGCCCATTTCAAAAAATCAGTTTATCTTTGACCAGAGTAAATACAAAAATTACTACATCAATAGAATAGACTAATTCTGAGGTGAAAATTCTTGACCGCTATATACTGACTTCCTTTCTTAATACATTTGCTACGGTATTTGTTATCCTTTTTTTTATTTTTATTTTACAAGGAATTTGGTTGTTTATAGCTGATTTAACCGGCAAAGATTTAGACAGCTTTCTAATTGTTAAATTTTTACTTTTCTATTCCCCAAAAGTTGTACCATTAGTATTGCCCTTATCGGTTTTGCTGGCCTCAATTATGACCTTTGGTAATTTTGCTGAAAATTATGAATTTGCAGCGATGAAATCTTCCGGAATTTCATTAAAGCGAGCCATGAAATCGCTAACCGTGTTTATCCTTATCTTAAGTCTCACTGCTTTCTTTTTTGCCAATAATGTTATTCCTCAGGCCGAATTTAAATTTGTTAACTTAAGAAAAACTATAATTCAGCAAAAACCCTCAATGGCTATTGCGGAAGGCCAATTTAGCACCGTGGGCAGCTATACCATCAAAGTGGAAAAGAAATATGGTGAAAATAAAAATCTGCTTCAAGATGTAACCATACATAAAATATCAAATTTAGGTGTAGGAACAACCGAGGTAATAAAATCTAAACGAGGAGAATTAATTAGTAATGAAAACTCCAACTTTTTACAATTGGTTCTTTACGATGGAAATTTTTACCAAGATGTAACTCCAAAAAACTTTGAAGAACGAAATAAAGTTCCTTTTGCAAAAAGTTCTTTCGAAAAGTATATCATCAATTTTGATTTGGCTCCCTTGCAAAAATCGGATTTACCGGAAGACCAAATTACCAACACCAATACGATGCTTAATGTGAATGAGTTGAAATACACTCTCGATTCACTTGAAACCAATAAAAAGAAAGATATAATTTCGTTTTCTGAAAATCTACACCAACGTTTTTCTGTAATAAACTCAGATGTGTATAACAAACCAAAGGTAAAAGACACTTTAATTACAGACGTTACCTCAATTTTGGAAAATTACCAAAAAGTACAATTGCTTGAAATTGCCAAATCAAATGTAGCCAACACTAAATACAGCATAGAAGGATCCCAATTTGAATTTGCGTCAAAAACTAAAAACATTAACAATCATTGGCTTGCCTTGTACGACAAATTTGTGATTGCCTATGCCTGTGTTTTGATGTTTTTTATTGGAGCACCTATCGGGGCAATCATACGTAAGGGCGGACTGGGTTTGCCCATTGTTTTTGCAATGGTTATATTTATTGTGTATCACTTTATCAATGTTTTTGGAAAAAAAGTAGCTCAAGAAGATGGCATAACTCCTTTTTTAGGTGCTTGGATGTCGTCATTACTCTTAACTCCATTTGCCTTATTGCTAACCTACAGAGCAACCAATGATATTGGTTTAATGTTAAACTTTGATTGGATTACAGCTCCTTTTCAAAAATGGTTTGCAACAAAAGAAGAAAAAGTTAAAAATCAAATTGTCGATTTAAATTCAGTAACCATTACACCGGATGAAGATTGGGAAAAACTGAACGGTTTATCCGATGAATCCCTTGTTCAAACCGTAAAAAATGCCAAACAATTTGACTATCCCGAAACGTTTCGAATAAAAGCCTTAAAAGTTTTGGAAACCAGAGGTATTACGCAACAAGATTTGGCCAAAAGCGGAGATTTGAGAAATGAAGAATATGAAAAACTAACTTCTCTTTACAATCAATTTAAATCTCAAAATCAAATCACTTTTATTTGTTATTTTCTGTCAATGATTTTAGGAGGAACAAGAGTACCTATTTTGATTATCTTTGGTATTGTTATCCTAATTGTTTTCTATATTTTCTTATATAAAATCCATCAAACACTGGAAAATATGAGTCGAATATCCGGAAAACCCATAAATATTTCAATCTGGATAACCTTCTTAGTTGGATTTCCATTTTTTATATTCCTTTATTTTTACAACCGAAATCAAGTTAAAGAATTCATATCACAATACCGAAAATAAACACAACATGTCAGAGAAAATTCAGCTAAATACTATAGAAGAAGCCATTGAAGATATACGTCAAGGGAAAGTTATTATTGTTGTAGATGACGAAGATCGAGAAAATGAAGGCGATTTTTTAGCTGCAGCCGATAAAGTTACTCCTGAGATGATAAATTTCATGGCAATGCATGGCCGTGGTCTTATTTGTGTACCCTTAACCGAAAGCAGATGTAAAGAATTAGAGTTACATGCAATGGTAACCAATAATACCGACCATATGGAAACTGCATTTACGGTATCGGTAGATCTCAAAGGTCATGGCGTTACAACAGGAATCTCTGCTGCAGATAGAGCTAAAACCATTCAAGCCCTTGTAAATCCGGATTGCAAACCTTATGATTTAGCTCGTCCTGGTCACATTTTTCCTTTAATTGCAAAACAAGGGGGCGTACTAAGAAGAACTGGGCATACAGAAGCCGCAATTGATTTTGCACGATTGGCCGGATTTAATCCGGCAGGTGTAATTTGTGAAATCATGAATGAAGATGGTACCATGTCACGACTTCCGGAATTGATTGAAGTAGCCAAAAAATTCGATTTAAAATTGGTTTCGATTGAAGATTTGGTAGCCTACCGTATGCAGCACGACAGTTTAATTCAGAAAAAAGAAGATTTTGAGATGGTAACCCGTTTTGGAAAATTCAGATTGAGAGCTTACCTTCAAACCACCAACAAACAGGTTCACATCGCTTTGACTAAAGGAAGCTGGAATCAGGGCGATTCTATTTTAACCCGAATCAACTCAAAGCAAGTTAATAACGATATTCTCGAAACTCTAACTAATAATTCCGATAGAAGACTCGAGGCCATGTTTGCCAGAATCTCTGAAGAAGGCAAAGGAGCTATACTTTTTATCAATCAAGAAATACCTTCAATTGAATTATTAAAACGAATTGGAGAACTTAAAGAGCTTCAAGAAGAAGGACAAATGAAGGCCCCACCTATTAAAATGGATTCCAAAGATTTTGGAATTGGAGCACAAATTTTACATGATTTAGATATTTCAAAAATTCGATTGCTTTCTAATTCAGAACAAACTAAGAGAGTGGGCATGATTGGATACGGATTGGAAATTACTGAATACGTTCCGTTTTAATTATTTTTAATTACACTTTATCCACTAAGTGAAAGAATATGAATTTGTTATAAAAAAAGATTGTTTTTCTGTACTTTTTTAAAAGAGAAACGCTTGCATAAACCAAAAAACATACTATATTTGCACTCGCAATCGCAAAACGATTGCATCTTATTGGAGGAATGGCAGAGTGGTCGATTGCGGCAGTCTTGAAAACTGTTGACTGTAACAGGTCCGGGGGTTCGAATCCCTCTTCCTCCGCTGATATTTTATCAAAATGAACTAAAACCCTTTAAATTCAACATTTAAAGGGTTTTTTGTTTTTCAAAAACTTCAATTTATTCAAAATTACACAAACTTTATGTGCACTAATCGGTGCACCGATAATAGTGTAAAAAAGGTGCACCGATTTTCATATGAACCCCCATAAAACCAGTGGTTTAGAAAATGAACATCTTTTATTGTATTGACAATTAGTGTAAATTAATTATCAATTTAAAGGTTACTAAAATGAAAGCAAAAATCAATGTACTTTTCTATCTAAGAAAATCAAAAGTAAATGCAATCGGGCGAATGCCAATTTTTCAGCGTATAACAGTGAATGGCAAACGATTTGACATTAGTACCGGTCACTATGTAGAAGAACAAAAATGGTCATCTGAAATAAGCAGAATGAAAGGCAATTCGGAAGAAGCTCATACAGTAAATAGTCAACTTGAACTATTTAGAGCAAAGGTGTTTGAAACCGAAAAGCGAATGTTTATGAAAAATATAGACATTACATTTGAGCAATTCAAAGCAGAGTATTTAGGCAAAACTGAACGCACCCGCACCCTCATCCCCATCTTTATCGACCACAATAACAAAATAAAAGCACTAATCGGCAAAGAATACGCTCCCGGAACATGGGAACGATATGAAACCTCACTCAAACACACCAAAGATTTTTTGATGTGGAAATACAACATCACCGATATTGATATTACAAAGATTGATCATGCTTTTGTTACAGATTACGAGTTCTATTTGCGAACCGTTAGAAATTGTGCCAATAATACAGCCGTAAAGTACCTGAAGAACTTCAATAAAATCATTAAAATTTGTTTGGCCAACCATTGGTTGGATAAAAACCCATTTGCGAACTACAAATCAAAAGTCAAAGAGGTTGACCGAGTGTATTTAACGGAAGAAGAAATTCAACAAATCATCAATAAAGATTTTGGAACAGAACGCCTTTCTATCGTTCGGGATATTTTCATATTCAGCTGCTTTACCGGACTTGCCTATATTGATGTTAAAAACTTAACTAAATCCCACATAAGT
>JANJWE010000167.1 GCA_024709705.1 Flavobacterium sp.
ACCTGGTTTCACACTATACAAATGGTCAAAAAGGGTTTGAGGCTTTTTGCAAAGATGAATTTGATATTTGTATACTAGATGTCATGTTACCAGACATGGATGGTTTTGAGATTGCTACAGAAATTCGAAAAAGAAATCGAGAAATTCCCATTCTTTTCTTATCGGCAAAAACCATGAAAGAAGATCGAATCAAAGGTTTAAAACTTGGTGCCGACGATTATTTGGTCAAACCCTACAGTATGGAAGAACTTATTCTTAAAATCGAAGTTTTTTTAAACAGAAGCCAGAAAACCAGTTACAAAAACCTCATCTATACTATAGGGTCTTTCGAATTTGACCCAACCAATTATTGTGTATCAAAAGGAAAAGACACAATCAATCTAACCGAACGCGAGTCGGCATTATTAAAACTATTTTTAGACAATAAAAACAGAGTATTAAAAAGAGAGACTATATTAATTGAATTGTGGGGTACAGACGATTATTTTATGGGACGGAGCCTAGATGTTTTCATTTCCCGATTGCGAAAAATTTTTAAAGAAGAACCCAAAATTCGAATTGAAAACATTCCGAGAGTTGGGTTCAAATTGGTAATCGAATAATTTGATTTATTTGATTAAGCTATACATGTAAAGTTCCAAAGCTTGTAGTTCTTGATCGGTCATACTTTTGGTAATTGAAAAATTGGTTTTCATCACTTCATATTGACTTGGATCAACAATAGGTTTGGCATTTTCTCTCAAAAAATCAACCATATCGGCATTTTGCTCTTTATAAATTATTGCTATTTCTTTTATACTTGGCCCTATAACTTTTTGATCCGGTTTATGACAGGTATAACAAAGTCCAACTCCATTAAAAAGTTCTTCTCCCAATTTAATTTTAGCTTCTACTGAATTTTCAGTTACTTCAGGAGCAGCACTAGCTTCTTTCCCAAAGGGTTCTTGCTTTTTATCTTGACAGGAAAATAAAAACAAACCAATAAATAAAAAATATAGATTTCTCATGGTCTAGGTGTTTGATTTACACAAATATACACCTTAAAAAAACAGAAAAAGGTGATATTTATCAGTTACGAAATTATCTTTACTACTTCCTTAGCAAAATAACTCGCTATCATATCGGCACCTGCTCTTTTGATAGCCGTTACTTGTTCCATCATTACCGCATCGTGGTCTAGCCAACCTCTTTCTGAAGCCGCTTTAATCATAGCATATTCACCCGAAACCTGATAAACCGCTACCGGAACATCAAAAGTATTTTTTACTTCTCTAACGATGTCCAAATAGGCAATTCCGGGTTTTACCATGACAATATCAGCTCCTTCTTCAATATCCATTCGTGTTTCTCGGATGGCTTCGATACGGTTATGGTAATCCATTTGATAGGTTTTTTTGTCTTTCGGAATGTTTTGAGCATCCACAGGAGCACTGTCTAACGCATCTCGAAACGGGCCATAATGTGCTGAAGCATACTTAGCACTATAGGCCATGATTCCTGTATTTACATAACCTTCGTCCTCTAAGGCTTCTCTGATTTCTAAAATTCTTCCGTCCATCATGTCGCTGGGTGCTACAATATCAGCACCGGCTTCGGCATGTGAGCAACTCATTTCAGCTAAAATGGCAGAAGTAACATCATTTACAATTATTCCGTTTTCAATTACGCCATCGTGTCCAAAAGACGAATACGGGTCTAATGCTACATCGGTCATCACAATCATATCCGGAACCGCATTTTTAATCACTTTTATGGCACGTTGCATCAAACCATTTGGATTTAAAGCTTCGGTACCTTTGTTATCTTTCAAACTGTCTGGAACTTTTACAAAAACTAAAACTGTTTTTAAATTGAGTTTAGCCAATTCTTTCACTTCTTTTTCCAACAAATCCAAACTCAAACGGAAATAATTAGGCATGGAAGCGATTTCCTCCCTTACATTTTTTCCTTCTACCACAAAAAGCGGAACAATAAAATCGCTAGGTGAAAGAATGGTTTCGCGAACCAATGAACGAATGGTTTCGTTGGTTCTTAGTCTTCGGTTTCTTCTAAGTGGAAACATAATTTATTTGTTTAAGGTTTCACGTTTCAAGTTTTTCTAAAACTTGACCCAATCCACCGGATTTTGTAATACATTAATTAATTTCTCTTCTTCGCTACCTTTTTCAGGATGGTGGTCATACACCCATTGCACATGTGGCGGTAAACTCATCAAAATACTCTCAATTCTGCCGTTGGTTTTTAAACCAAATAAAGTGCCTTTATCATGCACCAAATTAAATTCTACATAACGCCCTCTACGGATTTCTTGCCAAGTACGTTGTGCAGCTGTGTATGCTAAGTTTTTTCTTTTTTCAACAATAGGAACATACGCCTCAAGAAAACTATTCCCAACTTGGGTAACAAAATTGTACCAATCTTCCATTGTCAAGGTATCGGTTGCTTTTAAATAATCAAAAAACAATCCGCCTACGCCACGAGCTTCATTGCGATGAGCATTCCAAAAATAGTCATCGCATTTCTTTTTATAGTTAGCGTAAAATTCAGGATGGTGTTTATCGCAAGCCGTTTTACAGGTTTGGTGAAAATGAATGGCATCTTCTTCAAAAAGATAATAGGGTGTTAAATCTTGTCCGCCCCCAAACCATTGGTTGATGATGTTTCCGATTTCGTCATACATTTCAAAATACCTCCAATTGGCATGAACGGTGGGCACCATAGGATTTTTAGGATGGATGACCAAACTCAATCCGCAGGCAAAAAAATCGGCTTCGCCCACACCAAACATTTTTTGCATCGTATCGGGTAATTTACCATGAACGGCTGAGATATTCACACCGCCTTTTTCAAAAACGTTCCCATTTTCAATTACACGAGTTCTGCCTCCTCCACCTTCGGGACGTTCCCAAATATCTTCGCGGAATTTGGAACCGCCGTCAACATCTTCCAAACCTTTACAGATTTGGTCTTGAAGAGTTTGTATGTATTGATAAAATTTGTCTTTCATCTTAATTAGTTTTCAGTCACAGCTTATTTGTAAACTGAGACTGAGACTGTTTATTTGTTATACTCTTTCACCGCCTCTACAAAAGCCTTAGCATGGTCTACCGGAATATTTGGTAAAATGCCATGACCCAAATTTACGATGTAGCTATCTTTTCCAAATTCGTCAATCATTTGATGTACCATTTTTTTGATGGTTGGAATTGGTGACAATAATCGTGATGGGTCGAAATTTCCTTGTAAAGTGATTTTTCCGCCAGATAAGTAACGAGCATTTCGAGCAGAACACGTCCAATCTACACCTAAAGCTGAAGCTTTAGATTTGGCCATATCACTCAAGGCAAACCAGCAGCCTTTTCCAAAAACAATTACTTTGGTATGTGGAGCCAAAGCTTCAACAATTTGGTTGATATAGTACCATGAAAACTCTTGATAATCAACCGGAGACAACATGCCTCCCCATGAATCAAAAATTTGAATGGCGTTACACCCCGCATTTACTTTTTCTTTTAAGTACAAAATGGTAGTATCGGTAATTTTTTGAAGTAAAGAATGAGCGGCCATTGGATTAGAAAAACAAAATCCTTTGGCGGTGTCAAAACTTTTAGAACCTTTGCCTTCTACTGCATAACAAAAAATCGTCCATGGTGAACCGGCAAAACCAATCAATGGCACCTCATCATTTAACATTTCTTTGGTTAATTTCACGGCATCCATCACATAACCCAAGGTTTCTTCGATGTTGGGAACAAATACTTGATTCACTTGTTCCATGGTTCGAATAGGATTGGGAATAATGGGCCCCAAATTGTCTTTCAATTCTACGTGAATACCCATCGCTCTAGGAACCACCAAAATATCTGAGAACAAAATAGCTGCATCCGGTTTTACAATTCGAATGGGCTGAACCGTAATTTCAGCGGCTAATTCCGGAGTTTCACAACGCGTAAAAAAATCGTATTTGTCGCGTAATGCTCTAAATTCGGGCAAATATCTTCCGGCTTGACGCATCATCCAAACAGGTGGACGCTCAACGGTTTCATTGTTTAAAGCTCTTAAAAAAAGATCGTTCTTTATCATATTCAATTTTTAATACTTAGGATTTATTAAAATAATTTATACATTGAATAATTACATTTTCAACAGTGGGTTGGTTTGCAATTATTTTATTGTTTGTTGTTAATTCGGCCGCAGTTGTTGTACCAATACAAAAACAAATTTCATTTGTAATCGTATTTTCCAATACATAACTTTGAACAGCCGAGGGACTAAAAAACAAAATCCCATCAACCAGATTATTCATTTTATGTGGCGTTAAATGGGTTTGATACACTTGTATTTCTTCAAAAATAATATTGTTTTTTTGAAAAGCATTCGGAATCGTATCTCTTCTCAAATTTCCGGAAAAAAAAGTAAATTTTTTATCGGAATGCTGTTTTAAAAGGAATTCAACTAATTCTTCTGCATAATCAAACGATTGTTCAACTTGGAAACCCTTGGCTTCAAGTAATTGTCTGGTTTTAATTCCCACACAAAAGGAAACTTTACTTTTTAAATCGGAATGATTTTCATTGTCTACAACACTTAAAACCGCATTTTGACTGGTAAAAATCAAATACTCATAGGTGGATCTTAAGTCGATTTTATGGGGTTTAATTTGAATAAAATCAGCTTCAATCAAACGAAAATCAGCATTAAGTAAAAACTGTTTTTGGTTGGATAGAAGTTTCTTAGTGGATACTATTCTGATTTTATTTTCCAATTTATTCTTGCCCTTCGCAGTAGATAGAAATATTTTTATTTTCTCCAAAAACCACTAAAATATCATCTTCATAAATAATAGTTTCAGGGGTTGGTAATCCAATTGTTTCTTTCACAATTGACTTTTTACCGATTAAATTTGTTTTTTCTTTCTTTCGGATAATCGTCACCAAGTTCAAATGGTATTTGTCTGTTGCATTCAGTTCGGATAACGTTTTTCCGTGAAATTCAGGTTTGGCTTTCACCTCAGAAATGGTATAATTGTTATCCAATTGATAATTTTCTAAGGTTGTTTTAAAATTAATTTGTTTGGTAAGTCTATCGGCACTTTCTTGCTCAGGGTGAATAATACTATAAATTCCCATAGCTTCCAAAACTGTATCGTGAATAGGAGAAAGAGCTCTACTTATAATTTTTGCGTTTGATAATTTTTTGATAATAGCAGTGGTAATTATTGCAGCCCCTTCGTTTTCTCCAATAGCAACTACAACTTTATCGGCATCTTTTAAAGGTAGGGCTTCAAAAGCCAATTCATTGGTAGAATCCATACAAATGGCGTGAGAAATTTTATCTTTAATCAAATTTACTTTATCCATTTGTTTATCTACCCCAATCACTTCATTTCCGGTTTCTGTAAGACTCAAAGCGAGTGACATTCCGAAATTTCCCAATCCAAAAATGATAATTTTCATTTTATTTTCTTTTAGTTAATTAAAATATTTTCTTTTGGATATTCATAGAATTGATGATTGATTTGTCTTAATAATCCAATCATCAAATTGAGCATCCCAATACGTCCTATAAACATTGTTGCAATAAGGACATATTTACTAGGTTCTGTTAACTCAGTGGTTAAACCTAAACTTAGTCCCACCGTGCTGTATGCTGAAAAACATTCAAAAACTACAGCCAATAAATCAGTTCCTTTGGGCTGTAAAATGAGTAAGGCCAATATCGCAAATCCGATTACGATTAACGAAATACATAAAATAGCAAATGCCCTTGATGTTGATTCACTAGATATGCGTCTTCCTAAAATTTGAATGCGACTTTTACCCCTTGCTATGGCAAAAATATTAAGTGTTGCCAATGCAAAAGTACTGGTTTTAATTCCGCCTCCGGTTGATGCCGGCGATGCACCAATCCACATTAAAAAAATAATAAATAGCAAAGTTGGAACTGTAAAGGTTGAAAAATCCATAGTGTTAAATCCGGCTGTTCGCGGGGTAACCGCATTAAAGGCAGCCGTTGTAATTTTTCCAAAACCTGTTTCGTGTATTTGTAACGTATTGTAGTACTCTGAAATCATTAAAAAAACAAATCCTCCCACTAGTAATATTCCTGTTGTGTAAAGAACAATCTTAGAATTTAGAGTCATTACACTCACTTGTTTGTGAATGCGTTTACGATCAAAAAACTCTAAAACATAAATTTTAAGATATTGATAGAAATTGAAAACAATATTATAGCCCAATCCTCCAAAAACTACCAACAAGATAATTACCCATTGCATGTAATAATTAAACTGAATGTGTGACTCAGCTAAACCGGAGGTTAATGTAGAGAAACCGGCATTACAAAAAGCGGATATGGAATGAAAGATGGAAAAAAACACTTTATCTTTTATTTCGGGATTATCAAGAACTGAAGAGTAAATAAACAAAGCACCTATCAACTCAACACTTATTGTAAATATAACAACATTTAAAGCGGCTTTTAAGACGTCTTTCAAGGTTTCTTGTGCTATAAAATCACGAACATTTAAACCCTCTTTAAACGACGAACTTCCTCTAAAGAAAAAAGCAAAAAAAGAAGTGAATGTTAAAATACCTAATCCTCCTATTTGAATTAAACTTATTATTATTGTTTGACCAATAGTGGTAAAATCTGTAGCCGTATCCAAAACTATCAAACCGGTTACACAAACTGCACTTGTAGCTGTAAACAACGCATCGGTAAAGGAAATGCCGTGAACCGTTGCATTGGGCAACATTAATAAAAAAGCTCCAATCAAAATAATAGCAAAAAAACTACCTACAAAAACAATAGCCGGATTGTAATATACTTCATAAACATATCTGACCAAAATCATCAATCGAATGATGAAGTAAAACACAAGACCGGCTTCTAAAATAGGCCTAATCTTTTTTAAAACATCCAGATAATGTAAATCGATGTGAATAATGGAAATTACCAAAGAAACCAAAAGTAAAAGACCAATAATGACGGAATTTACTAATGCTACCTTTTTCCTGCCCGAAGTTTTATAGTAAAAATATTTAAAGATATTGAAAGCCAATAAAGCCACTGCAATTAGTACCAACCCTATAAATTTGGGCGTATGATAAACTTGATGTACGCTATATCCGAAATCAAAAACAATGTAGGTTAATACAATCAGATCAAAAAACCTGTAAATTATCTTGAGAATGGAATCTTTTTGCATAAACTGCTCTATTAGTTCTTTTTGGCCAGAACAGAACGAATTTCTGTCATGAGCTCAAAACCTCCATTTTTTAAAATTTCGGTAGCACAAATTTCGCCAAAATTTTGATACGAATTGATTTTTACCGATTTTTCTATTTCCAATTTACGCTTCCCATCCAAAGAAAAGAGAACCCCTTTTAGTAGGATAGAATCCTCGCTTATTTCTGCTAAAGCTCCAATAGGTGCCGTACATCCACCCTCTAAAGTCTTTAAAAATTGACGTTCAACAAACGTACATATTTCAGTTTCTTTGTGGTTTAATTGTGCGAGTGCTTCTCTTGTAAACAAATCCTTTTCCATGGCAACAACCACCATAGCTCCTTGTGCAGGTGCGGGAATCATCCAATCCAAATTTAAAAAAGTTTCGGGTTTTAAATTAATCCTTTCCAATCCGGCCGCAGCAAAAACAGCACCCTGCCAATGACTATTTTGAAGTTTTTGCATACGCGTATTTACATTACCTCTTAAATCTTCGACTTGATGAGTAGGATATTTATGTAGCCACTGAGCTTTTCTTCTCAAACTTCCGGTTGCAATAGTAATAGGGTTCGTTCCTGGTTTATCTAAAAAAGACAAATCGCCTTTGTGAACCAAAATATCTAAGGTTGAAGCTCGTTCCAATACGGCCGCTTGCACTATTCCTTTGGGCAAAGATGTGGGTACATCTTTCATAGAATGAACGGCAATATCTACTTCACCTTTGAGCATGGCAACGTCTAAGGTCTTTGTGAAAATACCGGTAATTCCCAGTTCATATAAAGGTTTATCCAGGATTAAATCTCCAGTAGATTTAACCGAAACGATTTGAGTTTTATAACCCAAATTATTGAGTTTGCGTTCAACGGTATGGGCTTGCCAAAGTGCGAGTTCGCTATCCCGGGTTCCAATACGTATAAGGTCTCCAGACTCAAGTGAATTTTGTGATAAAGCAGAAATGTTATTCATTATATCCTGCTTTTTGAAGTATTTCACCCTCTGTATTTAAAGGGTTTATTTGAAAAACTTTCTGAATCCATTCAATACTTTCATCCACCATGGTAGAATCATCTTTCAAATGATTGGCAAAATGAGTTGTTATTTTTTGAATAATTCTATTGCTGATAATTTCGGCTTGTTCCGGATCGAAATTGGATATTTTTTTTCGCTGAAAATCCAATTCTCCTTCTTTAATTGCATTCAACTTTTCTTTTAAAGCATGAATGGTTGGAGCAAACTTCCGAGCCTTCATCCAAGCTATAAATTCTGCTTTTACCTCAGCAATAATGGCTTCTGCTGCCGGGATGTGTTCTTTGCGTTTTTCTAATGTTTCATCAGTCATTTGAGACAAATAATCCAAATGGATCAAACTAACATTTGATAAGCTCTTTACATTTTCATGTACATTTTTGGGTATTGATAAATCCAAAATCAAAAGCGGCTTTTTTAAATTCAAAAGATCTTTGTCGATAGTAGGATTTTGAGCTCCCGTAGCAACAACCAAAACATCGGCTTTTTGTATTTCAACCGGTAAATCGGTATAATCTTTTACAATCAGATTGAATTTTCCGGCAACTTTTTCGGCTTTATCTTTGGTTCGGTTAATCAAAACAATATGGTCATTCTTGGTGTGTTTAACCAAATTTTCACAGGTGTTTCTTCCTATTTTACCGGTACCGAATAACAAAATGTTTTTCTGAGAAATATCTTCCACATTATTCAATATATATTGAACAGATGCAAATGCAACAGAAGTAGCTCCTGAACTGATTTCAGTTTCATTTTTTATTCTCTTACTGGCTTGAATAACTGCATTAACCAAGCGTTCCATAAAGGAGTTGGCTAAGGCATAGGACTTACTTTCAATAAAACTGTTTTTTATTTGACTGATGATTTCAAAATCACCTAAAATCTGACTATCCAATCCCGTTCCTACTCGAAACATGTGCGAGATGGCTTCTTGGTTTTTGTATACGTAGGCAAATTTTTGAAACTCTTCTACGGTTCCTTTACTGTTTTCGCACATCAATTTGATTAATTGAAAAGGATGTTGTGCAAAACCATATATTTCGGTACGGTTACAGGTAGAAGTTACAATTAAACTGTCAATCCCCTCATTTTTGGCTTGAATTAGCACTTGGGTTTTGGCTTTATCGTCTAAACTGAATTTCCCTCTTGTCTCTGCATCTGCTTTTTTATAACTCAGCCCAACGGCGTAAAAAGTTTGATGTTTTGATAAGTTTAAATTTTCCATAAATTCACTTTCCTAAAAGTTCAACAAAATTATTAGTAACAAACCTATAAAAGTATCGCTCAAAGTTCTTTTTGTATCGCTTGAAGATATC
>JANJWE010000169.1 GCA_024709705.1 Flavobacterium sp.
GGGCACAAAGAACCGGTAATGTTTGACAAAATCACCGACAGAATTAAAAAACTCTGCTACGGATTGAATGATTTAGTGGATGCCGTAAAGGTAGCCATGCGAGTAATTGAAGGTTTATATGACGGTGTAACCACTTCTGAATTGGATAACTTGGCCGCAGAAACCGCCGCTTCCATGACGGTAACACATCCCGATTATGCCCAGTTGGCCGCACGTATTGCGGTATCGAATCTACATAAAAATACCAAAAAATCATTTTCTGAAACCATGACCGATATGTACCTGTACGTAAATCCACGTACGGGTCAAAAAGCTCCTTTGATTTCAGATGAGGTATACGAAGTAATCAAAAACAATGCAGAAGTATTGGACTCTATGATTATTTACAACCGTGATTTTAATTATGACTATTTTGGTTTTAAAACACTAGAGCGTTCGTATTTATTAAAAATAAACGGAAAAATTGTGGAGCGTCCGCAACACATGTTAATGCGTGTTTCGGTTGGGATTCATTTAAATGACATTGAAGCCGTGAAAGAAACGTATGAATTAATGTCGAAAAAATTCTTCACACACGCTACACCTACTTTATTCAATGCCGGTACACCAAAACCGCAAATGTCATCTTGTTTCTTGTTGACCATGAAAGATGATAGTATTGACGGGATTTACGATACCTTAAAACAAACCGCCAAAATTTCGCAGTCTGCCGGTGGTATCGGTCTTTCAATTCACAATGTACGTGCAACGGGCTCTTACATTCGCGGCACAAACGGAACTTCAAACGGAATTGTTCCAATGTTGCGAGTATTTAACGATACTGCTCGTTATGTGGATCAAGGGGGCGGAAAACGAAAAGGAAGTTTTGCTATTTATTTAGAAACGTGGCATGCTGATATTTTTGAATTCTTGGATTTGAAGAAAAACCACGGTAAAGAAGAAATGCGTGCCAGAGATTTATTCTTTGCGATGTGGACTTCCGATTTGTTCATGAAACGGGTACAGGAAGATTCTACTTGGACCTTAATGTGTCCTAACGAATGTCCGGGATTATGCGATGTATATGGCGATGAATTTGAAGCCCTTTATACTTCGTATGAAGCAGCCGGGAAAGGGAGAAAAACGATCAAAGCACGTGAGTTATGGGAAAAAATTCTGGAATCGCAAATTGAAACCGGAACGCCATACATGCTCTACAAAGATGCCGCAAACCGTAAATCAAATCAGAAAAACTTGGGAACGATTCGCTCTTCCAACTTGTGTACGGAGATTTTAGAATATACATCAGCAGATGAAATTGCAGTGTGTAATTTGGCTTCTATTTCGCTACCCATGTTTGTAGAGAATGGAAAATTTGATCACCAAAAATTATATGATGTAACAAAACGTGTAACACGCAACTTGAACCGCGTAATTGATAGAAACTATTATCCGGTTCCGGAAGCAGAGAATTCCAATATGCGTCACCGACCCATTGGTTTGGGTGTACAAGGTTTGGCCGATGCATTCATTTTGATGCGTTTGCCTTTTACCAGTGATGAAGCTAAACAATTGAACCAAGAGATTTTTGAAACCTTATATTTTGCAGCCGTAACCGCTTCTATGGAAATGGCCAAAGAAGAAGGACCGTATTCAACATTCAAAGGGTCACCCATTTCCCAAGGAGAGTTCCAATACAATTTGTGGGGATTAAAAGACAGCGATCTATCCGGAAGATGGGATTGGGAAAGTTTGAGAAAAGAAGTAGTAGAACACGGGGTGAGAAACTCATTGCTTGTAGCTCCAATGCCCACGGCTTCCACTTCTCAAATTTTAGGGAACAACGAAGCGTTTGAACCGTATACTTCAAATATCTACACCCGAAGAGTGCTTTCTGGAGAGTTCATTGTAGTAAACAAACATTTGTTGGAAGATTTGGTAAAATTAGGTTTATGGAACGAGACGTTGAAACAAGAAATTATGCGTCACAACGGTTCGGTTCAAAATATTGATGCCATTCCACAAGACATAAAAGAATTGTATAAAACGGTTTGGGAAATGAGCATGAAAGACATTATCGATATGTCTCGTCAACGCGGTTATTTTATTGACCAATCACAATCGTTGAACTTGTTTATGGAAGGGGCAACCTATGCTAAATTAACCTCAATGCACTTCTATGCTTGGCAATCCGGATTAAAAACAGGAATGTATTATTTGAGAACCAAAGCAGCAGTAGATGCCATCAAGTTTACATTAAATAATGATAAAAAAGCCGAGCCGGTACAAATTATTGAACAACCGGCCGCTCAAAAGCTAGAAGCCATTGCAGTAGTAAATGAACCGGTAGAAATGTCGCCCGAAGAATATAGAGCCATGATTGAAAGAGCCCGAAACTCAGGCCCGGAAGATTGTGAGATGTGTGGGTCTTAAGCAAAAAAATCAGGAATAAGTAATAAGCAGCTCTTCATTTTATGAGGAGCTGTTCTTTTTTATCGATTCCAATTCGTACATTTGGAAATCAAACTTGGAATCATGTCAAAAGAGAAAAAAGGAATCTATACCGGAGTTATTGAGAAAGATGAAAAAGGAAATTATTTCTGTGGCGAATATCTTCTAGATTACAAATACACTCAAGCCAATTTCAAATTAGGTGATGTAATCAATATAAAGTCAGTAATTGAAAATCCAAGTGATATCAGTTACAATCAGTATCCTAAAAAGTCCAAGCATTTCTTTTTGGCAAACGATAAATAAGAAATTCTAAAAATTAAAACCATCCTTTTTTTAGCTGAAATTTTATGATGCACTGGGAACAACTTTTATCGCTCAAAAGGCAAGGCGACACCGGAAAACGTTTACGCTCGGAACAAGATGATACCCGATTGGGTTTTGAAGTGGATTATGACCGAATTATTTTTTCTGCTGCTTTCCGAAGTCTGCAAGACAAAACCCAAGTTATACCTCTTTCTAAAACCGATTTCGTTCACACGCGATTGACACATAGTTTGGAAGTTTCGGTTGTAGGTCGTTCTATCGGTAGATTGGTCGGAAAAAAAATCATCGAAAAATATCCCTATTTAAAAGATGTGTACGGGTATCACATGAATGATTTTGGAGCCATTGTCGCTGCCGCTTGTTTAGCTCATGATATTGGCAATCCTCCATTTGGTCACTCAGGTGAAAAAGCCATTGGCGAATACTTTAAAAATGGAAACGGGTTGCAATTTAAAAACCAACTCACCGAAAAAGAATGGCAAGATTTAATTGATTTTGAAGGGAATGCTAATGGTTTTTCGGTTTTAACCGGAAACAGACCCGGTAACGAAGGCGGACTTAGAATTTCTTATGCCACTTTAGGTGCTTTTATGAAGTACCCTAAAGAAAGTTTACCCAAAAAACCCACGTCTAATATTGCCGATAAAAAGTATGGTTTTTTTCAACAAGATAAAGCCTTTTTTCAAGAAGTAGCTCAAGAGTTAGGCCTTATTCCAAATAAGTCAGGTTCTGATATTGGGTACGAACGACATCCATTGGCCTATTTAGTAGAAGCGGCAGACGATATTTGTTATACCATTATCGACTTTGAAGACGGCATAAATCTCGGTTTGGTTGATGAAGATTACGCTTTAGAATATTTAGTAAAATTAGTTAAAGATACTATCGATTCAGCTAAGTTTTATTCTTTACAAACCAAAGAAGATCGCATAAGTTATTTGAGAGCATTAGCCATAGGAAGTTTGATTAATGATGCTGTTCGGGTATTTTTAGAAAACGAAAAAGCTATTATGCGTGGTCAATTTCCCTTTGCTTTAACAGATAAAAGTAAATATAAGGCTCAAATGAATGACATTATTCAATTGAGTGTAAAAAAAATTTACCAAAGTAGGGAAGTAATAGAAAAAGAAATAAACGGGTACCACGTATTAGCTCATTTACTGGATACATTCATCACTGCTGTAAATAACAAGTTTGAGGATAAAATGACCAATTACGATCATTTGATACTCAAATTACTTCCCGAAAAATACCAGGTAGAGAAAAAGAATTTGTATGAACGCTTATTGCATATTTCGCATTACATTTCACTTTTGACAGATGGTAATGCTATTTTGATGCATAAAATTATAGCTTCAAACG
Source organism: Flavobacterium sp. (assembly GCA_024709705.1). Taxonomy (GTDB): domain Bacteria; phylum Bacteroidota; class Bacteroidia; order Flavobacteriales; family Flavobacteriaceae; genus Flavobacterium. The sequence continues at coordinate 4,120 of JANJWE010000169.1, forward strand.
CTCATTAAAAAGCATACACAACTCCGACACCCAAAGCTTGTTTAAACTGAATGCGTGGACCTATCGTAACTTGTTCGCCTTCGACTTCTTTCTTAGCTTTGATGTCATCGTCGTAAATCATATGAAATCCAATATTAGCTCTAACGTATTGATTAACAACCATTTTGAGTTGTAGTTGCCAGTCAATATCAATATTTCCATAGTTATTTAAGTAATCAGAATATAGTGAGGCTCGATGCTCTAAAATCATGTTTTTGTACACTTCGGTTTTCCAAAAATTATTAAAAAGCATACCAAATTCATTTCGGCTTTTTCGTCCTCTTCTTAGCAGATTTCCTTCTTCATCAAACAGGGCTTTTGTAACCCCAAACGAACCTAAATCGGCTAGTCTTCGGTCTAGTACTAAAGTAGTTTTTAAAGTCAAAGGCGAAAAGTAAAAGTTCAAATTCAAGTCTTTTCTATTGTATTCAGAACCAGCACCCAAAAAGATGTAAGCCGGAGCAAAAGGTTTGGATATCGCCAATTGTGTATTAGGGTAGGCATATCCGTTAGTGAATTGCGTATTAAAATTGAAACGAGCCGAGTAGTACCAATTGGATCCCGGATGTTTGCGGTAACCAAAATTGGATAATAAAGAAAAAGCATCATCCGTTTTGCGAAGTTCTCTACCTTCTTGTTTATTAATCCCATAACGAATACTCATTTCGTTATTCCAAAGGACACTCTTTTTCATATACTTCCTGCCAAAGTCAGCTTTGAAAAGTCCGGATATAGAGCTGTTACCCCCAGCATTCCAATTGATAAAAGCTATCTGACTTAAATCGAGGCCAAGCATGTTTTTGTGAGTCCAATACGTCGTATCTTTCACCTTTACTATACTGTCAATAGGCGTTGGGTTTTGAGAAAAACAAATTACGGGTAGTAAAATTATTGCGATTAGAACCGAGAATGATTTCATTAAAAGGAGACTTGTTTTAAAATGCAAAAATGCTTATTTTGAATAACCTGACAAAAATCTTAACAAACTTTCACTATTAATTTCACACAAAGTCTGTAATTCATCAATTTTTCCTTGTTCTATAAACTCATCAGGAATACCTAGTACATCAACGTTATTTTTGTAATTATATTTTGATTTGAATTCAGCAATAGCTGAACCAAATCCGCCAATAATTGTTCCGTCTTCTATCGTTACGATGTTTTCATATTCTTTGAAAATAGAATGTAAAAGTTCTTCATCCAGCGGTTTTACAAATGAAAAATCATAATGCGAAAATAGGGCAGTATTATCCATTTCGGCTAGAGCCAAAGTTACATTTCGTCCAATAAAACCATTCGATAAAATGGCCGTTTTTGACCCTTTTTTTAGCAAAGTAGCCTTTCCAATCTCAATTTTTTGAAACGGTTGTTGCCAATCGACCATTTCGCCTCTTCCTCTAGGATAACGAATCGCGATGGGATGATTTAATTCCAATTGAGCGGTGTAAAGCATATTTCGCAATTCAATTTCATTTCTTGGTGAAAAAATAATCATATTCGGAATGCATCGTAAATAGGCCAAATCAAAAACCCCATGATGAGTAGCTCCGTCTTCACCCACTAATCCTGCTCTATCAAGGCAAAAAATCACAGGAAGATTTTGCAACGCCACATCGTGAATCACTTGGTCATACGCTCGTTGCAAAAAAGTGGAATAAATGTTGCAAAAAACAACCATTCCTTGCGTAACCATTCCGGCTGATAACGTCACTGCATGTTGCTCGGCAATACCTACATCAAAAGCTCTTTCCGGAAAAGCATCCATCATGAATTTGAGGGAACTACCGGTAGGCATCGCAGGCGTTATACCAATAATTTTTTCGTTTTGTTGAGCCAACTCTACCAAAGTCAACCCAAAAACATCTTGAAATTTTGGAGGCAAATGACTTTCTTCTTTGAGATGAATTTCCCCGGTAATTTTATCAAATTTCCCCGGAGCATGATATTTTACTTGATCTTCTTCCGCTTTTTGTAAACCTTTACCTTTGGTAGTGATAACGTGCAAAAACTTCGGACCTTTAACTTTTTTCAACCGTTCAAATTCTGAAATCAAAGCAAAAATATCATGACCGTCAATCGGACCTGAATAATCAAAATTCAGTGACTTGATCATATTGTTGACTTTTGGATTTTTACCCTCTTTTACAGCCGTAAGATAATTTTTCAACGCTCCTACACTCGGGTCAATTCCTATCGCATTGTCGTTTAAAATTACAAGTAAATTTGCATCGGTAACACCGGCATGATTCAATCCTTCAAACGCCATTCCACTTGCAATCGAAGCATCGCCAATCACCGCAATATGGTGTTTGTTGTCTCCTTTTAATTGCGAAGCTATCGCCATGCCTAACGCCGCAGAAATAGAAGTAGAAGAATGCCCAACACCAAAGGTGTCATATTCACTTTCACTTCGCTTCGGAAAACCTGAAATGCCATTTAATTGTCGATTGGTAGGGAAAATTGATTTTCTTCCGGTTAAAATTTTGTGTCCGTACGCTTGATGACCTACATCCCAAACCAATAAGTCTTCCGGCGTATCGAACACATAGTGCAAAGCAATGGTTAATTCTACCACACCTAAACTCGCACCCAAATGTCCTTCTTTTACGGAAACAATATCGATGATAAAGTCGCGTAATTCCTGAGCCAATTGTGGCAACTGATTTACCTTTAGCTTGCGTAAATCAGTAGGATATTCGATATGTTGCAGTAAATTTTCAACCATAGGACAAATGTACGAATTGAAATTGTATTTTTGTTTCTATGGAAAATCCTTTCAACGACACCTATTTCATGAAAAAAGCTTTACAAGAAGCTGAAACTGCTTTTGAAAAAGGGGAGATTCCGGTAGGTACCGTAATTGTGGTAGACAATAAAATCATTGCACGAACGCATAATTTAACCGAATTGCTTCACGATGTAACGGCACATGCCGAAATGCAAGCCATTACGTCTGCAGCCAATTTCTTAGGCGGAAAATATTTAAAAGGATGCACGTTGTATGTCACTTTAGAACCTTGTCAAATGTGTGCCGGAGCATTGTATTGGAGTCAGATTTCTAAAATCGTTTTTGGAGCCCGTGACGAACAACGCGGTTTTATGACGATGGGCACGCAACTTCACCCGAAAACAGAGGTGGTTTCAGGGGTTTTAGCTGAAGAAGCAGCCGATTTAATGCTGCGTTTTTTTGCCTCCAAACGGAAATAATTTAATCCAAAAATTCTGCTTAAAAAATAATTAACTTTAACACAATATTTGGAATACTTTTTGTGTTATCGTCAATAAGTACCCACACCTTTTTCGTTTCATTTTTAATCTTTTTGTAAAATGTCAATCCAACGTTTGATGCAACTTTTTGTTGCGGTTGTTGTGCTACATGCTTGTGGCAAAAAAGTTTCTACCGAAGAATTCAATTCTGATTTTTCGAAGTACGAAAACTATATCCTAAGTTTTAGTTCCGGATTGCAATCGGCTCATTCAGATATCAGGGTGACGTTAGCGTTTGACAAAACAGAATGGCAGCCGAATCAGGAAATTGATGCGGGTTTATTTGACATTTCTCCGAGTATTAAAGGAAAAATGGTAGCATTGGCCTCTAATACTATTGCTTTTGTGCCTGATAAGCCATTTGAACAGGATACGGAATATCGTATTATTTTCAAATTAGCCAAACTTATCAAAACGGAAAAAGGGTTGGAAGAATTCAAGTTTTCTGTCAAAACAGTCAAACAAGATTTTACGGTGAACCTTCTGGATTTGCAATCGTACAGCCGAGAGTTGAATTATTTAAACGGAACAATTCAAACTAGTGATTGGATGGATTTTGAAACCGCTACAAAATTGGTGGAAGCCACTCAAAACGGTAAAAACTTAAAACTTAAATTCGATAAATCACTTAGCACGAAAACCGAATTCAAATTTATCATTGATAGCATTCAGCGTAAAGTTGAAGATAGTAAAATCACTATTTCATGGAACGGAAAATCGTTCAACATCGACCAAAAAGGAAGTGTGGAGTATGATATTCCCGGCAAAAACAATTTCAAAATTGTAGGTATGGAAGTGGGTGATGAAGACAACCAATCGTTGTTCATTAATTTTTCTGACCCGATAAAAAAAGGGCAAGATTTACAAGGTTTGGTTGCGGTTGAAACGGCTCAAACATCCAAGTTCATCATCGAAGGGAATTTGCTTAAAGTTTATTTTAGCGAACCACTCAAAGGTGATTTGTTGGTAGAAGTTTTTCAGGGAATTTCGAGTGACGAAGGCTATAAAATGAAAGAAACCCATTCCCAACGTGTAGCTTTCAACGAAATGAAACCCAATATTCGCTTTGTAAAAAACGGAACGATTTTACCGAGTTCCAACAATTTGAAAATCAATTTCGAATCGGCCAACTTGAAAGCGGTGGATGTTAAAGTGTATAAAATTTACAAAAACAACATCCTTCAATTTTTACAAGATAATAATTTAAACGGAAAGCGAAACCTACGAAAAGTAGCTTCACCTGTGGCCAAACAAACCATCAATTTATTGGATAAAAAATTACCCAATTATAGTAAATGGAACACATTTGCCATCGATTTATCCAAAATCATTACCCCTGAACCAGGTGCGATTTATCGGGTGGAAATGTCGTTCAAAAAAAGTTATTCTTTGTACAGTTGTAGTAATTCAGTAACTGAATCGGAATCCGATAGTGAAGAAGAGAGCGAAGAAGTGCGTTCCAACGATGACGATTATTACGATTATTATTGGTATGATGATTACGATTGGTATGATAGTCAAGACCCTTGCGAATTGGATTATTACCGTCGTGGACCAATTGGGATGAATGTATTGGCTTTCGATTTGGGTGTAATAGCCAAACGTGGTGAAAATGGTTCGTACACTTTTGCGGTGACGAATATTGTTAACACACAACCCATAAGTGGAGCAAAGGTTGAATTGTATGATTTTCAACAACAAAAATTAGCTTCCGGAACCACCAATGCAGAAGGAATGGCTTCGTTTCAAGTGGATAAATATGCTTATTTCGCTATTGTTTCCAAAGATAAACAAGCTACTTATGTGAAATTAGATGAAGGTTACTCGCTCTCCGTGAGTAATTTTGATGTATCCGGTGAAAAACTTCAAAAAGGACTCAAAGGCTATATCTATGGCGAAAGAGGCGTTTGGCGTCCCGGTGATACCTTGTTTTTAGGATTTATGCTGAATGATGCTGCCAGTAAATTGGATAAATCGCATCCGATTAAATTCAAATTGAATGATCCAACCGGAAAGTTGACTTTTCAATCCGTTCAAAAATACAATGAACTCAATCATTACAAATTTATCATTCCTACTCGTGAGGCTCATCCTACCGGAAGTTGGGAAGCGGTAATCAGTGTCGGTGGAGCTCGCTTTTACAAAAACATCAAGATTGAAACGATTAAACCCAATCGGTTAAAAATCAAAAACAAATTTGATGCTGAGATGTTATCCACCTCAAAAATCAATACGAGTCAGGTGGAAGTGGCTTGGTTGCATGGTGCTGTTGCCAAAGATTTAAAAATGGAAATGCAAGCTAAAATCATGCAACAAAAAACCACGTTCAAAGGCTTTGCTAATTTCAATTTTGATGATCCGATTCGTCAATTTGAAACGGAAGAAACCAATATTTTCAGTGGAAAAGTAAATGCAGAAGGAAAAGCTACTGTTAGTTTTCAACCGAAAGTAAGCACTGAATCACCCGGAATGTTGAAAGCCAGTTTGATGACCAAAGTCTATGAAAACGGTGGCGATTTCAGTACTGATGTAATGGTGGCCACACTTTCGCCTTATCAAACGTATGTTGGTTTAAAAACGCCCGAACCAAATAAATACGGTTTATTAGAAACTGGAAAAATGAATCGCTACGACATTGTCACTGTCGATGAAAAAGGAAATCCAAAAGCGGTGCAAAACCTAAAAGTACAAGTGTATAAAGTAGAATGGCGTTGGTGGTGGGATGCGAGTTACGACAATCTTTCCAGTTATGTTTCCTCTAATTCAACTACAGCATTTAAGAATTTTACCGTTAACACGAATGCCAATGGCAAAGCTAGCGTTCAATTTAAAAATGAAGAGAATGAATGGGGTCGCTATTTGATTCGAGTAACGGATGAAGAAGGTGGTCATGCCACCGGTTCTACCGTAATGATTGATTGGCCGTATTGGTCGGGAAAAACTAGAAATACCGATTCGTCTAACGCTTCGATGTTACTATTTTCCACCGATAAAAAGAACTATTCCGTAGGCGAAAAAGCTAAAATTTCCTTTCCATCGAGTGCCGGAGGAAGAGCGTTAATTTCGTTAGAAAATGGATCACGAGTTGTAAAAACACTATGGGCAACCACCCAAAAAGGGGAAACGAAAGTCGAAATTCCAATCACCGGCGACATGGCTCCGAATGTGTTTGTGCACATTACCTTATTACAGCCACATGCTTCCACTTTAAATGATTCGCCGATTCGTTTGTATGGAATAGTACCAATTGAAGTCATCGATAAAAACACCATTCTAGAACCGCAAATCAGTATGCCGGAAGTGTTGAAACCGGAGAGTAAAACCAGCATCCGCGTTAGCGAAAAATCAGGAAAAGCCATGACCTATACTTTGGCGATTGTAGATGATGGTTTGTTGGATTTAACCCGTTTTAAAACGCCAAATGCGTGGAACAGTTTCTACACGCGTGAAGCCTTAGGCGTAAAAACTTGGGATATTTTTGATGATGTAATTGGAGCTTATGGTGGAAGAATCAACCAAGTATTCAGCATTGGTGGTGACGAAGATTTAGGCGGAAGCAAAGCCAAAAAAGCCAATCGGTTTAAACCGGTGGTTATGTATTTTGGCCCATTCAAGTTGGAAAAAGGACAAAGTAAAACACATCAAATCAAGTTGCCCAATTATGTGGGTTCGGTTCGAACAATGGTCGTAGCCGGTGATGTAAATTCAAGTGCTTACGGTGCAGCTGAAAAAACCACTCCGGTTAGAAAACCATTGATGGTGTTGGCTTCGTTGCCGAGAAAAATTTCACCTTCCGAAAAAGTAACGCTTCCGGTAACGCTTTTTGCAATGGAATCAAAAGTAAAAAATGTTTCGGTACAAATCAAAACAAATAACGGTGTGCGTGTCATTGGAAGCAGTTCACAAAGCTTGACTTTCGCTCAACCGGATGAAAAAATGGCGTACTTCAATTTGGAAGTTGGCAGTGCCACCGGATTGGCAAAAGTACAAATCATCGCCACATCCGGTAATGAAAAAGCAACGTATGAAGTTGAATTGGATATCACCAATCCAAACCCGATTACAAATGAGTTTACCGATGTAGTTTTAGAACCCAATAGCTCTAAAACCATTGCTGTTTCTACCTTTGGTGTCGCCGGAAGCAATAAAGCACAATTGGAAGTTTCGTCTTTCCCAACCATTGATTTTAGCAGAAGATTGCAGTATTTGATTCAGTATCCACACGGTTGTTTGGAGCAAACCACGTCGAGTGTGTTTCCGCAATTGTATTTGGCAGATATTTTCGATTTAGATCAAAACCGTAAAACTGAAATTCAGAAAAACATCAAAATCGGCATTCAAAAATTAGGCGGTTTCCAAATTTCAAATGGCGGATTTTCGTATTGGAGCGGACAAAATTATGCCGATGATTGGAGTTCGTCCTACGTGGGTCATTTCTTGATTGAAGCTGAGAAAAAAGGCTATGTATTGCCACTCAATTTCAAAGCCAAATGGATTGGTTACCAACAAAAAACAGCCAAAGAATGGCGTTATGCTAAAAACGGAAATGATTTTGCCCAAGCTTATCGTTTGTATACGTTGGCTTTGGCAGGCTCACCCGATATGGCATCGATGAACCGTTTGCGAGAAACCACCGGAATTTCCAACGAAAGTAAATTGCGATTGGCGGCTGCGTATGCCTTGGCGGGACAAAAGCAAGCGGCTCAAAGTGTGTTTAACCAAAGCAAAATTGACGATTCCAACCCCAATTATTATTACTATTACGGTTCGTCTGACCGTAATAAAGCGATGGCTTTGGAAACCTTGATTTTGTTAGGCAACAAACAACGTGCGTTCAAAATGGCGACTGATTTGGCTAAAAACATGGCTTCCAACCAATGGATGAGCACCCAAACTACAGCGTATAGTTTGTATGCCATGTCTAAATTTGCCCAACAAAACGGTGGAAAAGGGGTAGCGATTACTTACTCCGTTAATGGAAAACCGGAGAGCATCAAAACCGCAAAATCGTTGGCCAATCGAAACTTAGCAATCAAAACCGGAAGCAATACCATTACGGTGAAAAACACCCAATCCAACACCTTGTATGTGCGGGTGCTCACGAGTGGTATTTTGCCGATTGGGCAGGAAAAAGCCATGCAGAGTAAATTGTTTACCAATTTGGTTTTCAAAAACCGAAGCGGAGCACCGGTGAATGTAACTAAAATTACTCAAGGAACAGAGTTTGTTGCTGAAATCACCATCCGAAACCAAACCAATGAACGAGTGGAAAACGTAGCATTGACCCAAATTTTACCGTCAGGATTTGAAATTGTGAACACGCGTTTCACCGATTTTGGCAGTTTTGGCAACAACGTAGCCGACCATATCGACATTCGCGACGACCGCACCAATTTCTATTTTGGCCTCAAAGCCAACGAGTCCAGAACGTTCCGAGTGCTGTTGAATGCCTCGTATTTGGGTCGTTACTATTTACCGGGCATGCAAGCCGAAGCGATGTACGACAACACATATGCGGCACGAACCTTGG
>JANJWE010000243.1 GCA_024709705.1 Flavobacterium sp.
TAGTGGCAGTATCTCTCATATTAGCCGGAGCGATTGGAAACATTATTGACAGTGTTTTTTACGGAGTCATTTTTAACGACAGTTATTTTGCACCTGCAACCCTTTTTTCAGAACAACCCTATGGCACTTGGTTTCACGGCAAAGTAGTAGATATGTTTTATTTTCCCATTTGGAAAGGGTATTTGCCGGAATGGTTGCCTTTTGTGGGAGGTAAATCGTTTACTTTCTTCAACGCCATTTTTAATGTGGCCGATGTAGCCATTTCTACCGGAGTAGGAATTCTGATTGTATTCAATAAAAAGGCCTTTGGCACCTCTTCAAAAGACCCTAAAATCGCTACAGAATAATCTTAAGAAAAGTCGTAAATCCCATTTGGAGTTATGCAATAATCCAGTGCAATGTCTGAGGGGTCAATGTCTTCTATTTGGGTTATGGCATCAAAAAGAGACAGACCTATTTTAAGGGTTTCCGGTTTGCATTGGGCTAAAAAACGATCGTAAAACCCTTTGCCATATCCCACTCTGTGGCCTTGTAAATCAAAGGCTAATAAAGGAACAAATACCACATCAATTTTTGATACGGGAACTTCAATTCCGTCAACGGGCTCCGGAATATGCCACGCATTTTTTTTAATTTTGGTATTATCTGTCAAAAGAAAATGATGCATAAGGCCTGAGTCAAAATCGCTTTTCGAAACCACAACGTCTTTATCTTTTCCGGCTAAAACGTGAAGGAGGTACTCTGTATTTACTTCTTTTTGTTCTTCGATAGTTAAAAATAAGTGGTAAAAATTTTTATCCCAAATAGGCATGCCTACCAATCGATTGGCAATGTTTAAGCTTTGAATTTCAATCGATTCAATCGAAAGTTCATTTCGGAGAGCTTTATATTTTTTTCGAATAGCGGTTTTATTCATTCGGTAAAGGTAAAAAAGTTAGCAGAAACCAAAATTGGAGAGCTGGTTTTTTTGAGTTAAATTTGTTTAGCAAATGTATAAATACAATAGCCGACTCAAGAATTTCGACACAATATGAGTATCCCTTCTTTAGAACTTCAACTTCAAACCCTTCCCGATAGCCCGGGAGTATATCAATATTTTGATAAAGAAGGAAAGCTTTTATATGTTGGGAAGGCTAAGAATTTAAAGAAAAGAGTTTCGTCTTATTTTACCAAATCGCACGACAATTACAAAACTGCCGTTTTGGTCAAAAAGATTGTTGAAATTCGGCATATCGTTGTGGCCACCGAACAAGATGCGTTGTTGTTGGAGAACAATTTGATTAAAAAATTCCAACCGCGGTACAACATTAATTTGAAAGATGATAAAACGTATCCCTGGATTTGCATCAAAAAAGAACCTTTTTCCCGCATTTTTCCCACACGAAAAATGATAAAAGACGGTTCAGAATATTTTGGCCCGTATACCAATTTTAAAACCGTTAATACGTTGTTGGATATGATTAAAGAGTTGTATCCGCTACGAACATGTAATTACGATTTAAGTGAACAAAACATCCGAAATCACAAATATAAAGTGTGTTTGGAATACCACATTGGCAATTGTAAAGGACCTTGTGAAGGTTTAGAAGATTTGGAACATTACCAAACTCAGGTCGATGCCATTAGAGAAATTCTAAAAGGGAATTTCAAGGATAGTATTAAGTCATTTAAACAAAAAATGTTGGACCATGCTCAAAACATGGAATTTGAAGAAGCCCAAAAAATCAAAGATAAAATAGAGGTTTTAGAGAATTACCAAGCCAAATCGACCATTCTGAATCCGAAGATTTCCAATGTAGATGTGTTTTCAATTGTATCCGATGAAACAATGGCCTATGTCAATTTTCTTCAAATTGCCCACGGAGCGATTATAAGGTCGCATACTTTGGAAATGAAAAAGAAATTGGATGAAACAGATGAAGAATTATTAGAATTAGCTGTGGTAGAAATTCGAGAGCGGTTTCAATTGACTTCTAAAGAATTGATTTTACCGTTTGATTTGGATTTTGGCGATAAAATAAAAGTCACCGTTCCGCAATTGGGCGATAAAAAGCAGATTTTAGAACTTTCGCAACGCAATGCCAAATACCACCGATTGGAGCAATTGAAACAAATTCAGATTGTAGACCCCGAACGGCATACCCATCGGATTATGGCTCAAATGCAAAAAGATTTACGCCTTTCGGTTGAGCCAAGGCATATTGAATGTTTTGACAACTCAAATATTCAAGGAACCAATCCGGTTGCTGCTTGCGTGGTCTTTAAAGACGGCAAGCCCAGCAAAAAAGATTACCGCCATTTTAACATCAAAACGGTGGAAGGGCCGAATGATTTTGCCTCGATGGAAGAAGTGGTGTACCGCCGCTACAAAAGGCTTTTGGATGAAAATCAACCTTTGCCCCAACTCATTATCATAGATGGAGGAAAAGGGCAATTGTCTTCGGCATTAAAAAGTTTAGACGATTTGGGTTTACGCGGAAAAATAGCCATTATCGGAATTGCCAAACGATTGGAAGAATTGTTTTATCCCGGTGATTCTGTTCCGTTATATTTGGATAAAAAGTCGGAAACGCTCAAAATCATTCAGCAATTGCGTAACGAAGCCCATCGTTTCGGGATTACACATCATCGTGACAAACGAAGCAAATCGGCTTTACAAACTTCATTAGAAACCATTCCCGGAATTGGAGAAAAAACGATGATTACGTTACTAAAACATTTCAAAAGTGTTAAAAGATTAGCTCAAGCCACTGAAAGTGAAATTTCTGAAGTGGTTGGTGCTTCAAAAGCCAAAAAAATTTCCGATTTTTACAAAACAATTCCTAAATAATTCAAAGTGAAACTTTTGCTAGGCGTATTTTTCTTGATTTCAATAGTTTCTTTTCTATTCCTAAATCGAAAAAAGGGACCTTGTGTAGTTAGGTTAAACTCGGTTTTTTTATCTTTTTTTATCTTCTCTTTTTATTTCATTCCATTTACTAATACAGCTCAAGATACGATTTCCAAAAAACCCAAGATAGGTGTAGTTTTAAGTGGAGGTGGTGCCAAAGGTTTAGCTCATATTGGCGTTTTAAAGGTATTGGAACAAGCCGGAATAAAAGTAGACTACATTGGCGGAACAAGTATGGGTGCCATAATTGGAGGATTGTATGCCTCGGGATATACGGCTACGCAATTAGACAGTATTTTTAACAATACAGATTATGATGCAGTAATTCAAGATGTCATTCCGCGGTCGTCCAAAAATTACCACGAACGTTTTAACGACGAACGTTATGCTTTAACACTTCCGTTCAACAAATTTAAATTGGGAATTCCTACCGCTTTTTCAAAAGGATTATATAACTACAATATGATCACACGTTTAGCACATAACGTGAGACACCAACGGGATTTTAATAAGCTTCCGATACCTTTTGTTTGTATCGCTACCAATATCGAAACCGGCGAAGAAGTCGTATTAAGGGAAGGGTTTTTGCCTCAAGCTGTTTTGGCAAGTGGAGCATTTCCTTCGTTGTATTCACCATTGATTATTAATGGAAAATATTTGATAGATGGAGGCGTGGTAAACAATTATCCTATTGAGGAAGTCATCAAAATGGGGGCCGATATTATTATTGGGGTTGATGTACAAGATGACTTAAAGCCCAGAGAGGCTCTCAAAGATGCTACTCGTATTTTGGTTCAAATTTCCAATTTGCAAATGATACAAAGGATGCAGGATAAAAAGAATTTGACTACCATTTATATCAAACCGAATACAGACAATTACAATGTGATTTCTTTTGATAAAGGAAAAGAAATTATACAAATAGGAGAACAAACAGCCTTAGAACAATGGGAGAAATTACTAGAACTAGGTATTGGATATCAAAAAGAATCACTAAAGAATACTAAGTTGGAAACGGATAGTATAAAAATTTCAACGGTTCAGGTTTCCAAATTAGATAACTATACGCGTTCTTATATTTTAGGTAAACTGCAATTCAAAGGCGGGACAAAAATT
>JANJWE010000186.1 GCA_024709705.1 Flavobacterium sp.
TTTACAGATGCAACTCAGGGAATATTACCTTTTCATGTGTTACGCCCCTTACATGTTAGCTCTGCATATTTTGGAATAATTATTGGTGGATTAGCTTGTGTATCACTTGCTTTATTTGAAATTTTTCCTAATCTGAAACTATCAAAATGGCTAAAAATTCACTTGCTTTTGTGGCTTATTTCTATTTGTGGAATATTTTACAGTTATTTTACAAAAGATTTCTCCGGCAGAGAATATTGGGAGTTTAATCCTATCTGGGCTTTACCCATTTTTCTTTCGTTTGTCATTTTTTTATTTTTCATTTTGAAAAATTTGTTAACCGAAAAAAAATGGCCCTCTTATTATTGGATGTGGTTTACCGGAATTGTGTTCTTCCTTTTTGTTTTTTTAGAGAATTATTTGTGGATATTTCCTTATTTTAAAAATGATTTGATTTCTGATTTAACGCTACAATGGAAAGTAAATGGTTCAATTGTAGGTGCTGTAAATCAGCTTTTGTATGGATTCTCGCTTTATATGATGACAAAAATAAGTGGTAATTCGGAAATGGCTCACAAAAAAATAGCCTTTGCCTTATATTTTCTTGGTCTATTCAATTTGATGTTTAATTGGGGGCATCATATTTATTTAGTTCCTACTAGTCGATTTATCCATCATTTGTCTTATATCGTTAGTATGACAGAGTGGATTATATTTATAAAAATAATCTTAGATTGGAAAAAGCAACTTTCTGAGTCCAAAAAATATTATTACTTTTTCCCTTATCGTTTCATCATGGCTTCTGAATATTGGGTGGCCATTAACTTATTTTTAGCTTTGCTACTATCAATTCCGGCGGTTAATCTTTTTACTCACGGAACCCACATTACAGTAGCTCATGCCATGGGCACTACAATCGGGATCAACATGATGATTATTTTGGCAGGGGCGTTTTATTACATTGCACCTCCACTTTTAAATAAATTAACTAGGATTACTTTAAATACACTTTTTTGGCTTGTACAATCTTTATTGTTTCTTTTTATATTAGTTTTAGTTATTATGGGTGTTAAAAAGAGTATTTGGCAGTTTAGCGATTCCTCTATTACGTTTTCTCAACATCAAGATAGTTTATCGTTTACCCTTGTTGTTTTTATTGTATTGGGTACCCTTTTGTTCTTTTGTTTGAGTGGAATACTCCTTTTTTTATTGCAACAATCTTTTATTCAAAAATCTAAATCATAAAAAATAGTAATTTTTTTTACTGATGATATGAATTAATAGATATCTTTGTTAACCAAATGGTTAAACTTAATAGTTAGTTCAATGACAACAGAAGAAAAAATATTTGAAGCCGCCTTTAAAGTATTTCAAAACAAGGGCTTTATGGGAGCAAGAATGCAAGAGATTGCAGATGAAGCAGGAATAAACAAAGCAATGTTACATTACTTTTTTAGGAGTAAAGAAAAACTTTTTGAAGCCGTTTTTATGAAAGCTTTTGGCAAATTAGCCCCTCAAATTAATGAGATATTCAATTCAGACGATGATCTATTTGAAAAAATAAGGAAATTTACTGCCAGTTATATCACCTTTGTGATTGAGTATCCTTTTCTGCCTCAGTTTATTATTCAGGAAATGAACAACAATCCTGATTTTGTTGAAAAATTTCTCAAAGAAGAACAACGACCGAACCCCATAAAATTGGTAAAACAAATTGAAAGAGCAATTGAATTGGGAGAAATAATGCCCCTATCTCCAAAGCAACTTTTATTAGACATTTTCTCAATGACCGTTTTTCCATTTGCTGCTCAAACTTTAGTGAAAGGAATCATTGCTATTTCTGACGATGAATTTATAGCGTTAATGGAAGCTCGGAAAGTGCATATTTCCACTCAAATTATCAATGCAATTCAGAAAAGATGAAAAAATTAATTTTTAGTATAGTAATCTTGTTTGGGCAAGATTTTTGGGCTCAGGAGCAATTGACACTTGAAAAATGCTATGCGTTGGTTGAAAAAAACTATCCACTGGCCAAACAAAACAATCTGCTCCAAAATCAATCGGAATTAGAAGCAATAGTTTTAGCAAAGGATAAATTACCAAAAATTTCATTCCATGCTCAAGCTAGTTATCAATCGGATGTTACACAAGTACCGTTTTCTATGCCCAATGTAACAATGGAGCCGTTAAATAAAGATCAATACAGAGCTACCCTCGATATTAATCAATTGATTTATAATGGCGGAACTATTAAGGCTCAAACGCAACTTAAAGCAACTCAAATTAAATCGCAACAGCAAGTAGCTATCGTAAATCTATATCAATTAAAAAGCCAGGTTAATCAATACTACTTTGGGCTATTACTTTCGCAAGAAAGGCAGGAATTATTGCAAGCTAAAAAAGTTCTACTTGAAGAGAAAAGTAAGGAGATTCAAACTGCTGTTAAATTTGGAGCGGTTTTACCGGCCTCAGAACAAGTGATTGAAGCTGAAATAATCAACATCAATCAACAGTTAAGTGATATTACTCTTGAACAAATGAAACTTTGGAAGAATTTAGAACTCTTGTCCGGACAAGTTTTTCATCCAACCACCATTTTATCCCAACCAACACATTTTGAGACAGAAAGAAGTGGAATTCGACCTGAATTAGTCTTGTATGATTTGCAAAATCAACAAGTTGAAGCTGCTCAAAAAGTGATTGAAACTACCCATGCCCCAAAGCTAAACGCTTTTCTTCAAGGTGGCTACGGAAATCCGGCGTTAAACATGTTAAATAATTCATTTGAAACATTTTATATGACTGGCTTACGGTTAAATTGGACTTTGTTTGAATGGAATAAAACAAAAAAAGAAAAAGAGGTACTAGAATTATCCAAACAAATCATTTTAACAGAAAAAGAAACGTTTGAAGTCAATCAAAAACGTCAATTGAATGAATACAATTTTGAAATTGAAAAAATAAATGCACAATTGAAATCAGATTTTGAAATTATTCAATTACGTGAAAAAATTGTACGCTCGGCAGAAGCTCAAATGAAGAATGGTGTGATCACTTCATCGGACTATTTGAATGAGGTAACACATTTATTTGAATCAAAAATTAATGAAAAAACGCACCATATTCAATTACTTTTAGCTAAAGCAAACTACCAAATCATAAGCGGAATTTAAAACATCAACCATGAAAAAAATTATAATCCCATTTACAGCATTTCTACTAATTATAAGTTGCCAAAAAAATAATGAAAAAGCGGATGCTTACGGAAATTTTGAAGCCACTGAAATCATTGTTTCTTCTGAATCCAACGGTAAAATTGAATTTTTAAATGTAGAGGAAGGAATTCAACTTAAAAAAGGAACACTTGTTGGGTTAGTCGATACCTTACAACTGCATTATAATAAAGAACAATTAAAAGC
>JANJWE010000006.1 GCA_024709705.1 Flavobacterium sp.
GTCGCTTTTTTTAAATTACTTTCATTTCGTTATAATTTTAGCTTAAAAAACTGCGTTAGGCTTAAAAAAGGCATTAAAATTGATGTCTTTGAAATACTATGAATAGCAAATATTTTAAAATAGTTCCTTTAATTCTTCTGTTGATTGTGGTTGTCAATTGTGCAACTAACAAAATCAGACAGAAACCTTTGGCTATTCATAAACCCACACAATTTCAATCAAAAGATTCTTTTCCAAAAGCGGAATATAAACACGTTCCAACATTTAATTATGCTACTTCAACTACCGATGAAAAAAAATGGGTAGATAGTATTTATAATGCTCTTTCTTTGGAGGAAAAAATTGGACAGCTTTTTATGGTGGCGGCCTATTCTAACAAAGATTCAGCACACATCAAATCCTTGGACAAATTGATTTTAGAACAAAAAATTGGTGGATTAATCTTTTTCCAAGGCGGACCCGTGCGTCAAGCAAAAATGACCAATCACTTTCAGAAATTATCCAAAACGCCTTTGTTTATTGGAATCGATGCCGAGTGGGGCTTGAGTATGCGTTTGGATTCGGTAACCAAGTTTCCATGGAATATGACGTTAGGAGCTATTCAAGATTTGAAACTAATTGAAGAAGTTGGGAAACAAATGGCACTTCAATCCAAGAAATTGGGTGTTCATTTTAATTTTGCTCCGGTTTTGGATATAAATACCAATCCCAAAAACCCTATTATTGGAAACCGTTCTTTTGGTGAAGATAAAGAAAAAGTTTCGGATAAAGC
This sequence comes from Flavobacterium sp., assembly GCA_024709705.1. Classification (GTDB taxonomy): domain Bacteria; phylum Bacteroidota; class Bacteroidia; order Flavobacteriales; family Flavobacteriaceae; genus Flavobacterium. The sequence goes on from JANJWE010000006.1 coordinate 773, forward strand.
TTTGGCATTGATGATGGGCCTGCAGAATAATGGTATTTTTGCCACAGGAAAACATTTTCCGGGTCACGGAGCCACTTCAACCGATTCGCATTACACCTTACCGGTAATCAATTTTACGCAAGAGCAAATTCGGAATGTTGAATTGTATCCTTACAAAAAGCTTATCAATAAGGGATTAGCCAGTGTAATGGTGGCTCATTTGGAAGTTCCGGCTTTCGAAACCCGCAAAGGTTATCCTTCTTCTATTTCAAATGTCATTATTACTGATTTATTAAAAAACGAACTCCATTTTAAAGGTTTAATTTTCACCGATGCCTTAAATATGAAAGGGGCGAGTAATTTTAAAAGTCCCGGTGATATTGATTTAGCGGCTTTTCAAGCCGGAAATGACATTTTGCTTTTCCCTGAAAATGTTCCGGTTGCGGTACAAAAAATTAAAGAGGCTTATGAGCAAAATTTAATTACAGAAGAACGTCTTTCACATTCAGTAAAAAAGATATTACAGTATAAGTACAAAGCCGGATTGCAAAAAGTGCAGCCTATTCCTGAAAAGAATTTAGTTGCAGCAATCAATTCAAGTGATGGTGAGGCATTGCTAGATAAGTTGTATGAAAACAGTGTTACCATAACCCGAAACAAAGCTTCAATTCTTCCCATTAAAAATTTGGAAAAGGAAAAAGTGGCATGGGTTAAAATGGGGGATGACAAACCCGGAATTTTTCCTGAAATACTTAGAAATTATACCGAAATTACAGAAGTTGCTCATCCAGTACTAGATTCACTTTTATCGAATTTAGCAGCATTTAATAAAGTTATAATCAGTTACCATAAAGCAGATGGTGCTTGGCGAAAGCATGATTTTTCTGCCGAAGAAATCCGTTGGATTACCGAAATTGCCAAACGAAAAAAAGTGATTTTTACCAGTTTTGCAAAACCTTATATACTTTCGGAAATTCCTTCTTTTGAAGATTTAGATGGAGTAGTAGTGGCCTATCAAAACAATGAATACGCCCAAAAGGCAGCAGCTCAATTGATTTTTGGTGCTATTCAAGCGAAAGGTAAGTTACCCGTTTCAATCAATGAAGAATTTAAAGTGAATTGGGGTTTAACAACCGAAAAAGTGAATCGATTAGGGTTTACACATCCCCAAAATGTGAATATGAATCCTAAAGTATTACAACGCATTGATTCGATAATGAATAAAGCTATTACTTCCAAAATGACTCCGGGTGGACAAATTTTGGTGGCTCGTAAAGGAAAAGTAGTTTATCAAAAAGCTTTTGGCTATCATACTTATGATAATCAGGTAGCCGTTAAAAATTCTGATTTATACGATGTGGCTTCTCTAACCAAAATTGTAGCTACTTTGCCTAATATCATGCAGTTGTATGATAAAAAGAAAGTCAATTTAGAAACTAAATTGGGCGATATGTTACCGGTTTTCAAAGGGACCGATAAAGAAAACATAGTTTTTAAAGATTTACTTTCACATTATGCTCGATTACAGGCTTGGGAACCGTTTTATAAAAAAACGTTGAATACGGATAAAAAACCTGCTGATAAATACTATAAAAAACTCTTTAGCAATGATTTTCCTTATCAGGTTGCTGAGAATTTATACTTAAAAAAGGATTATCAAGACTCGATTTTGCAAACCATTGCAAATAGTAAATTATTACCCAAAAAAGAATACAAATACAGTGATTTTACGTTTATCATTCTCAAGCATTTTATTGAAAAATCAACCGGAAAATCTTTAGATGAGTTGAGTGAACAACAGTTTTATACCAAAATTGGGGCAAATAATACACTTTACAATCCGTTGAAAAAATTTGACATGAGCGTTATTCCGCCAACAGAAGAAGACACTTATTTCAGGTACCAAACCATTCAAGGATATGTTCATGACATGGCTGCTGCGATGGAAGGCGGAGTAGGTGGACATGCCGGAATTTTTTCTAATGCTATGGATATGGCTAAAATCATGCAACTTTTTCTTCAAAAAGGAAATTATGGAGGACAGCAATTCTTTTCTGAAGAAACTTTCGATGTATTTAATACCTGTTATTATTGTCCGGAAGGTAATCGCCGTGGAATTGGTTTTGACAAACCCCAGTTGGGTAAAGCAGGACCAACTTGTGGTTGTGCCTCTATGACAAGCTTCGGTCATACCGGATTTACAGGAACCATGGCTTGGGCCGATCCTGAGGAAGAATTGGTTTATATTTTCTTATCCAACCGAACCTATCCCAATGCTGATAAGAACTTGCTTTCTCAAAACAACATTCGAGAAAACATTCAGCAAGTGATTTATGATGCGATTATTCGGAATTAATTTTTAGTTCTAAATGTATTCCGGATAATGTCGCTTGGAAATACCACCACACTTTCATGTCCGTCTTTTCCAACTGCTGCTACTCCAAAATAATAATTGTCTATCACAATACCTTTGAGTTCAAAAGCATCAACATCACCTACATAACGGCTATATTCCCATTGAGGAGAAGTAGTATTTCGCCAATAAATTTTATAACCTACTACATTTTTATCTTTTGATTTTTCCCAACGTAATTTGGTATGGGGTTCTACAATTCCACCAATTAACACTTTAGTGGGAGCTGCCGGAGCCCATGCCAGGTTGGCAAGAATTACGGCATTTACAGCGGTTAACTTGGCCACATAATCAAAGTTTACCCCTTCTAAAACATCACCGTAGGCTATGTCATTCTCGGTTCGTAAATTTTGATGTTGCCGATTGTAGTTTTCGTGAGCTTCCATAATTCGGATACCGGCATAACCTAAGTCATTAAATGGTCGATGATGACCACCTCGTCCAAAACGATCCAATCTGTAAATCAGTATCGGATTCATTTCGGGCATATAGGTTTGAATCATCTTGTGTGAATAACGTGCCAATTGACGGGAAATCCCATCCACTTCGCCACCATAAAACCGTCGTTGGTTACGTTCTCTTTCGGTTTCTGTTGGTGGAGTTGGTTCAGAAAAAATCCTAAAACTTCGGTTGTCAATTACACCATCAACCCCTTCAATATTACCAATCATGTCATTATTTAATACACCTATAATTTCCCAATTGTTTTTTTTAGCAAATTCGGCAAATCCTTTTCCACCAAATAAACCTTGTTCTTCGCCGGCTAAACCCAGATAGATGATGCTGTTTTCAAAGGTATATTTCGATAAAACACGAGCAGCTTCAATGGTTCCTGCCATTCCGGTGGCATTGTCATTGGCTCCCGGGGCATCACCTTCATAATCCATGGTGTCTGAATTCCTGGAATCGATATCTCCGGTCATGATGATATATCGATTGGGATATTTGGTGCCTTTTTGAATAGCAACCACGTTTACAATCCAGCTGTCTTTTGGGACACGCTCTCCTACATTGGTAGTTACAAAGTCTTTTTGATAAAAAACTTCCAAACATTTTTTACATTGTTTGGAAATGGATTCAAATTCAGATTTGATCCAACGACGTGCGGCTCCTATTCCTCGTGTGTTGGAAACGGTA
>JANJWE010000197.1 GCA_024709705.1 Flavobacterium sp.
TCTTTAAACGCCATCATTCCGGCAATTTTGAACGACAAATCGTTGCTGTCAACCGCATGCATTTTGCCATCATATACCAAAACTCCAACATCTTGAACGTGGGAACCGGTGAGTGGCCCTTCTTGCATTTTTTCCATCACCCCTTTTAAAATAGACGGATGAAAACGGGCATCAATTGCTCCACCCACAATGCAATTGTAATAGATTAATTTTCCTCCCCAAGGTAAATCAATTTCTTCTTTACCTCGGATGGGATAGCCTTTTGGTTCTTCGCTCTCCGGTGTGATAGGAAACATTTTCATCGAAATTTCACCAAACTGCCCTGCTCCGCCCGATTGTTTTTTATGACGATATGTAGTTTCCGCTTCGGTTTGAATGGTTTCGCGGTAGGCTACTTTGGGTTTTTTAAATTCAACTGCTAATTTATGCGTGTTTTCTAATTTCCATTTGATAACAGCCCTATGCAACTCGCCTTGACAATGAATAATGGTTTGTTTTAATTCGGCTGATACCTCAACAATGATACTAGGATCTTCCTCCACCAATTGATGCAATGCTGCCGAAAGTTTTTCTTCTTCTCCTTTTTTGGTTCCTTCTACAGCCATTGTGTATGTAGGCGTTGGAAATTGAATCGGTTGAATGGCAATTGGGAACCCTTTTTCGTGCAACGTATTATTAGTATGCGTATTTTTTAACTTTAAGGTTGCTCCAATATCTCCGGCTGTTAACTCATCAACAGGGATTCGCTTGTTGCCTTCCATCTCAAACAGTTGCATCATTTTTTCCACTTGACCGGTTTCTTCGTTCGTTAATTCGTCGCCTACTTTTACAGTACCGGAGAGTACTTTAAAGAAACTCAATTCGCCAACATGGGGTTCAGAAACGGTTTTGTAAATAAAAAGTGCGGTTTTAGCTTTGTCATTACACGGAATTTCACGGTTATCAATCGTTAATTGAGGTGGCATTTCATAAGCAGAGGGACATACATTATCAATAAAACCCATTAATCTACCAGCCCCCATATTTAACTTTGCAGAAACACAGAAAACCGGGAAAATTTCATGTTTAATTAAAGAATGGTGCAAGCCCAATTTCATTTCGTCTTCGTTTAATTCGCCTTTATCAAAATAGTTTTCCATTAACTGTTCATCGTTTGCGGCAATGGTTTCAATCAATTCCTGATGCAATTGTTTGGCTTTTTCTCTCTCTTCAGGCGGAATAGGAAGTTTTTCGGGTTTTCCTCCATCAGGAGGGTATTGATACATAACCATATTCAGAACATCAATTACCGCATTAAAATGGGGACCTTGATTAACCGGATATTGAACAATAACCAATTGATTTCCAAAATGAGCTTTGGCTTCGGTTACGGTTTTATCAAAATCGGCTTGTTCGTGATCGAGTTGATTCACGGCAAAAATGACAGGAAGTTTGAATTCATTGGTGTATTGCCAAATAATATCGGTTCCCACTTCTACGCCCATTCTGGCATTCAGAAGCATTACACCACATTCTGAAACCCGCATTGAAGTAATAATTTCAGCAGATAAATCGTCATAACCCGGTGTATCGAGAATATTTATTTTAAATCCTTTCCATTTGGAATTAACCAATTTTGAAAAAAGGGTTTTCCCTTTTTCATGTTCGATATCGGTATAATCGGCAATAGTGTTTTGGTCTTCCACCGAACCTCTTCGGTTGATTATTCCTGATTCAAACAACATAGATTCAGCCAATGTGGTTTTACCACTGCCCGTGTGTCCAAGCAACACCACATTTTTTACATGATTTATATCAAATTGTAACATATTCTAAAAATTTAAAATTACACCTTAAAGTTCTGATTATAAATGGAAAAAAAATATGATATAAGTCAGTTGGAGTAAAAATTTCATAAAAAAACAAAGTGAGGGAAAATTTAGATGGATTTTACAGATATTTGTAAAAAAGGTACCCTTATGAAAAAATTTATACTTGTATTGTTTTTAGGAATTGTAGGAAAAGCGTTGGGACAAATAGATGCCAAAATATATTATGAAAAAACAGAAAATGGATACTCTGTATATGGAGATAACCATGAATTGTGTGAAGTTTCAATAGAATTGAATTTTACATTAGTCAATTTAGAATCAGATATTGGAGCCAAAAAAATTATTGTATTGCCGGCTCAATCTCAAAAAATTAAAGTGGCTTCTTTGACAGTTATCAATTCCAAATCGATGTATAAATTCTCCTATACCACACTTATGAATTGGGGTAATCATTATTTGGATAAGTATGACATAGACTACGTTTACCAACTCCCCTTTCAAGCTGGTGAAAAATATAAAATTGGACAAGGATACAACGGGAACTTTTCGCATCAAAATCAAAATGCTCTAGATTTTACCATGCCTGTTGGTACGCTCATAACTGCAGCCCGGGGTGGAACCGTAGTTGCCGTTACGCAAAAACATTATAAAACGTGTGCTCAAAAATCGTGTGCCGAATTTAATAATTATATTACCATACAACATTCGGATGGTACTTTTGCCGAATACACACACATTAAACAAAATGGGGCATTGGTAAAAAAAGGTGACAAAGTAACGATGGGACAACCTTTGGCTAAAAGTGGAAATGTAGGATGGTCTAACGGACCTCATCTTCATTTTGTAGTTTACATTCAAAGGCTCACGCAAAGAGAAACGCTTAAAACCAAATTTCAAACTTTAAATGGAGTGATTTCACAATTGGAAGAAAAAGTAATTTACGAGAGATAATTATTGATGACAATTGGGTTGAGCTTGAACAATAAGACTTGTGGTTTTGGGAGAAAGATAAGGAATATCTAAGCCCATACCTCTCAAAATAAATAAGCCACCAATGATGAATACCATGATAGGAATCATTTTTTGAATTTTAGTGCGAACAGGAACAGTAATACAATTTGCGATGAGCACCACGGCACTCATCATAGGTATTGTTCCTACACCAAATAATGCCATATAAGTTGCACCCATCCACTCATTTTGCATGGCAATGGC
>JANJWE010000023.1 GCA_024709705.1 Flavobacterium sp.
GATGCCACCCGTGGATTTGAAGGCCAAGACCAGAGTATCTTTTGGTTGGCAGCCAAAAACCGAAAAGGAATTATTATTCTGGTGAACAAGTGGGATTTGGTCGAAAAAGATACGATGTCTACTCGCGATTACGAAGCCAAAATACGAAAGGAAATTGAACCGTTTACAGATGTAAAAATTCTATTTGTTTCGGCATTAACCAAACAAAGATTGCTTAAGGCTTTGGAAGAAACCGTTCGAGTTTTTGAAAATAGAAAACAACGCATTTCCACTTCAAAATTCAATGAATACATGTTGAAATTGATAGAAGCATTTCCGCCGCCGGCTTTAAAAGGAAAGTATGTCAAAATAAAATATTGCATGCAATTGCCTACGCCCACACCGCAATTTGTTTTCTTTGCCAATTTACCGCAATATGTAAAAGATCCCTACAAACGATTTTTGGAAAACAAAATCAGAGAACAATGGGATTTTTCCGGAGTTCCTATTGATATTTACATTCGAGAGAAATAATTTTTGTCAAAAAAAAAGTAAAATCACTACCGTTTGAAGAGAGCCGAAATTGCGAGGCTAACTCATTGGAAAACAGTAGTGATTTTTCTTTTGTGTCAATTTTAAAATCGGAATTTAGAAAATAGAACTGTTAAACTTTAGGTAAGAAATTTTAACTTTACATACGAAAAGTGTTAATTCGCTGTTATAGAATTTTCTCACAGACAAAAACACTTTCATGAACAAAATTTATTTTTCATTCTTCTTTTTGATTTTTATTTCGGTTGCAATGGCTCAAAATACCTTTACCATAAAAGGGAAAATTGCCGACGAAAATCAAAAGAATCCACTCGAATCGGCTACCGTTTACATCACATCTCAAAAAGATTCAACCGTTATAGATTACACCATTTCCTCCAAAAACGGAACTTTTGAATTTAAAACCCGAAAAAGCACACAACCTTTTTTTCTGAAGGTATCCTTTTTGGGTTATCAAAATCTGACACGTGAATTTCCATCGATTACTTCCGATATTGATTTGGGATTGTTGCTGTTGAAGGAATTGGATACCAATTTGGATGAGGTGGTTCTTAAAGCCGAAGCTCCTCCCATTCGAATTAAAAACGACACGTTGGAGTTTGATGCGGCTTCTTTTAAAGTAGGTCCCGATGCCAACGTAGAAAAGTTATTGAAACAACTGCCCGGTGTAGAAATTACACCCGAAGGAAAGATTACCGTAAACGGAAAAGAAGTCAATCAAATATTGGTTAACGGGAAACCGTTCTTTGGTAAAGACGGTAAAATTGCTACTCAAAATCTCCCGGCCGAAATCATAGAAAAAATTCAAGTTGTAGATACCAAAACAAAAGAAGAAGAACTTTCGGGAGACTCTGCTACTTCTGAAAATAAAACGATAAATCTTACCATTCAAGAAGATAAAAACAAAGGATTTTTTGGGAAAGTTATGGGCGGTTACGGTTCAGACGAACGGTATGAATCGAGTTTATTGCTCAATTCTTTCAAAGGAGAACAAAAATTGAGTGTTTTGGCTTCTTCCAATAATATCAATTCGGTTGGTTTTTCCATGAATGAGATTTTTGACAATATGGGTGGCGGTCGGAACAGTTCGGTTTATTACAACGATAACGGTACTTTTGGTATTAACGGAATGAGTTTTGGTGGCGGTACCGGAATTACAGCTTCCAATTTGATTGGCATAAATTATGTAGATAAATGGAAAGAGAAAGTCGATTTTAGTAGCAATTACTATTTTAACAATGCCGAAACCGACAATGTGAATCGTACCGAAAGAACCAATCTTTTGCCTACCGGTACTACTTTTACCGAATCGGAATCTACGTCATCCCGATTGAGTAACGCTCATAATGTAGGATTGGATTTTGAAATCAAAATAGACTCTCTATCTACCATTTCATTTACCCCTAAATTTTCATTATCCAAAACCAAAAATAGAGCAGTATCAGATCAAACAACGGTTGATGAAATGCAAAATTTATTAAATGAAAGCAATTCAACTTCGTTTACCGAAAATGAAAACCGCAATTTTGAAAATGCAATTTATTACTACCGTTCTTTTAAGAAGAAAGGGAGAGCCATGACGTTTTCGTTTGATCACTCGCATACGCAAAACGATGATGCTTCAACCATTTCCTCCGGAACTTTTTTTCAAGGCACTTTGCCGGATGATATTCGAAATCAAAATCAAATCACTACCCAACGCTACAATTCGGCTCGTGCAGAAATTCGTTTTGGAGAACCCATTACAGATTCACTTAAATTGAGTTTAACTTCTGAAATCAAATATAGAGATTCCAATACCAAACTGGCCACATTCGATTTTGACGAGGTTAGTAATTCGTATTCCGACTTTAACGCTCCTTTGTCTAATGAAATTTTTTCCAAAAGACTCTCGTATTTCCCATCGGCAGGCTTGAATTTACAGAAGAAAAATTTTAGAGCTCGATTTAATGTGGGGCCCGAATTTGTGGCTTTCCGAAATACATCCGATTATTTGAGTGTAACCACACAACTAAACCGCAATTATGTTTTTCCAAAAGTTACGAGTAATTTGAATTATACCCTTTCTAAAACCAAGTCAATTTACGGACAATACAATTATTCGGTAAATTTACCCGAGGCCAATCAAATTTTACCCGTAGAGAATTTGTCTAATCCGCTTAATACACTTTTAGGAAATGCCAATTTAAAACCCACCCGATCTCACGGAAGCTACTTGAGTTTTAACAATTACGATTGGGCAAGCCGATCGGGGTATTTTTTATATTCGGGTATTACATTTAATACCGATAACATTGTAGCCTCTACAGTTTATGACGAAAATTTTAAAGCGACAACAACCTATGAAAACGTAGATCGGAATATTTCGTCCTATTTGGGTTTTAATTTTAGTAAGTCTTATAAAAAGGAAAAGCGAACTTTCCGATTTTCTGCCGGAATAGATGGCGGTTATACTTTTTCACAAGGTTTGACCAATGCTGAATTGTTTGAGGCCAAATCTTGGAGAATGGAGCCTAAAGTTAATTTTAGTTGGAGTATCGAAGGATTGGTAACCGTTGCCCCTTCCTATCGTTATTCTTTCAACACAACCGATTTTACCAATTACGTGATTGAAAATGCCAATAATTTTACTCACAATTTTAAAATGGAGTTCACCAGTTATTGGCCCAAGAATTTAGTTT
>JANJWE010000200.1 GCA_024709705.1 Flavobacterium sp.
AGTTCCCTTTTAATAGTAAATCCGCAGTAGCGGATTTTTTTTATCATTTTCTTCACAAAAAATCAGTTATCTTTGATTTTACTTGATAGAAAGCTGTACTTATGACTCTCAAAAAATTGGCCTACATACTTATTTTCCTAGTCTATACTCAAGGAGCTTTAGCCGGTTTCCTTCTATTGCCTATGGATGAATCTACCCAACAAAATCATTTAAAAGCCTACGGAATAACATATTGGGCTTTGGATAAAGATTACAAAGCAAGTTGGTTATTAAATTACCGAGGAGGCTCCTTTTTATTACCCGATGCTCCCGAAATTCGCAAGGAATGTCAAATTAGAGGGGTAAGTTTTGAGTCCTTATCCGATGCTCAAGTAAACCAATTGATGGAAGAGATAAGTAGCCCTTCCCAAAATATGGAATCTGTCGTTTTGGAAAAAGCACCTAAAATTGCGGTTTATACTCCTCAAGGAAAAAAACCATGGGATGATGCCGTAACCTTAGTGTTAACTTATGCTGAGATTCCTTTTAAAGCCGTTTATGACGAAGAAGTATTATCCGATCAATTGTTACTTTACGATTGGCTTCATTTGCATCACGAAGATTTTTCGGGTCAGTATGGAAAATTTTTTGGAGCTTACAGAAATGCACCGTGGTACATAGAACAAAAGAGAGATGCTGAGGCTTTGGCTGCCAAATTGGGGTTTTCCAAAGTTTCAGATTCCAAATTAGCAGTTGCCAAAAAAATAAGAGATTTCGTTATAGGTGGTGGATTTATGTTTGCCATGTGTTCTGCAACCGATAGTTTTGATATTGCGTTATCAGCAGAAGGAGTGGATATTTGTGAACCCATGTTTGATGGAGATGAAAGTGAACCCAATTATCAGTCAAAAATTGATTTTACCAAAACCTTTGCTTTTAAGGATTTTATTTTAGAGCGATCTCCTAACGTTTATGAGTTCTCAGATATTGACATGACTACCAAAAGGAAAATGCCTATGGAAAAAGATTATTTTACCTTGATGGAATATTCTGCCAAGTGGGATCCCATTCCCACGATGCTCTGTCAAAATCACACGCAATTGGTTAAAGGATTTATGGGGCAAACGACAGCTTTTGATAGCGAAAGAATTAAATCTCATGTCCTTGTAATGGGAGAAAATCGATTTAATGGAGAGGCGAGATACATTCATGGAACCAAAGGAAAGGGTATGTTTACTTTTTTCGGGGGTCATGATCCCGAAGATTATCAACATTTAGTGGGTGATGCTCCAACGGTTTTGGATTTGCATCCCAACTCACCCGGATATCGTTTAATTTTAAATAATGTACTTTTCCCGGCTGCTAAAAAGAAGAAACAAAAAACCTAATACGATTTATGACCTAAATGAAATCCCAAAATCAATTCAACTTGATTTTGGGATTTTCATTTTGCAAAACTTCAGAAAATAACTTATTTAACTTAAACTTTCTTCATTCTCTTTATCCAAATATTCTTGTACAATTTCAATTGCATTGGTTACAACATCGCTTAAAGCCGTAATAAATGTACCTTCATCTGCTATACTAATGGCATGCTTTATGGCTTCGATTTCTTTGGTAATAATTTCATAAGTAACCGGTCGATTTGCTTTTTGAATGCCTTCTAATATTAAATCGATTATTTCTTGTTCAGTTCTGCCACGAAGGTGTTTTTCTTGTCTGATAATAATGTGATCAAACATGCGAGCGGCAATTTCGGCACAATCTCTAATGTCTTCATCTCTACGATCGCCAACCCCTGCAATAATTCCAATTTTGCGAGAAGCTTCAATATTACTTAACAAATCTTCAATAGCGGAATATCCTGCAGGATTGTGAGCAAAATCTATCATGACTTTGAATTTTTTAAATTCAAAAATGTTCATTCTTCCCGGAGTTTGTGCTACACTTGGAATAAATGTTTGAAGAGAAAGACTAATATCATCGGTTTTAAATCCATACAAATAGCTAGCCAATGTTGCAGCCAAAACGTTTTGAATCATGAATTTAGCTTTTCCGCCCAGTGTGAGTGGTATGTGAAGTGCTTTTTCAACTCTTATTTTCCAATCTCCTTTTTTGATTGTAATGAATCCATTTTCATAAACCGCTACAATTTTTCCTTCCTTTGTTAATTTTTTTGCTACAGGATTTTCTTCATCCATGGCAAAATAGGCAATGTTGCAACTTAAATCGTTGGCAATTTTCAAACATTGCTCATCTTCGGCATTTAAAATAGCCCAACCGTCTTTTTTGACACTTCTAACAACAACACTTTTCACCCGAGCTAAATCGTCTAGGGTATTGATGTCATTTAATCCCAAATGGTCTTCTCTAATATTGGTTATTATGGCTATATCGCATCGACTAAAGCCCAAACCGGCTCTCAAAATTCCGCCTCTAGCTGTTTCTAAAACGGCAAATTCTACGGTAGGGTCTTTTAATATATATTCTGCACTTAATGGGCCAGTTGTATCTCCTTTTTCTAACATATGGTTTTGTACATATATACCGTCAGAAGTAGTAAAACCAACTCTAAATCCATTATTTTTTACAATATGAGCCAAAAGACGAGTGGTGGTAGTTTTGCCATTGGTTCCGGTTACGGCAATAATAGGAATCCGACTGGGTTTGCCGGGTGGATACAGCATGTCAATAACCGGAGCTGCCACATTGCGGGGTAAGCCTTCAGATGGAGCTAAGTGCATTCGAAATCCAGGTGCTGCATTTACTTCCAAAATTACACCTCCATTTTCTTTTAAGGGTTGAGTTAAATTTTCGGCCATAATATCTATTCCGCATACATCCAAACCAATAACTCTGGAAATTCGTTCAGCCAAAAATATGTTTTCTGGATGCATCATATCTGTAACATC
>JANJWE010000201.1 GCA_024709705.1 Flavobacterium sp.
ACATATCTTTCGGCACATCGGGATATTTTCCACCGGCATTGAGCCAAAAATGACCACCATATGCACCGTTGGAAGTAGGGGTAGGAGTCGCCACATACTTCGCCCAGCTTTTATCAAAAATTTGCTCACCATTCCAATTGCCTTCGTGCAAATACAATAAGCCAAATTTTGCCCAATCGCGAGTGGTTGCCCAACCGTAGGAAGAACCCACATAATTTCCGGCCATATCGGGTTCAATTAACATCGAATGCATGCCGATTTTATCGATTAATGAAGCATACCAAAAATCTAAATATTCCTGATGCGTTGTAAATTGTCTTCGCAAAATTCCGGAAAGCAAATTGGTTGTTCCCGAAGAGTAATTCCAATGCGTGTTGGGGGCAAAAGCAGCAGGTTTTTCCAATTGCACTTTAGGCATATCTTCGGCCAAAAAAAGCATTTCTGTTACATCACAAATTTTTCCATAATCTTCTTCCCATTCCAAACCGGAATTCATTTGAATCAAATGGTGTAATGTAATCTTAGAACGTTCATCTTTTGCCCATTCCGGTAAACCAACGGGTTTAGTAATGTCAATTTTTCCTTGTTTTTGCAAAATTCCAAAATAAGTCGCTGTGATACTTTTGGTCATCGACCAACCTAAAAATTTGGTGTTTTTAGAAAAACCGGCTTCGTATTTTTCGGCTATAATTTTGTCTTTGTAAATCACTAAAAGAGCACGTGTTCGCTTAGTTTTTTCGCCTTTTTTATCAAAAGCATTGGCCACAGCTGAATTAAGTTTTTCATAGTCCACTTCCGAAAAAACCGTGTCTTTAGGTTCCAAATTGCCATAAGGAAAAGGCAAATTGAGAGCTGATTTATTTCGTTTCGGAACCAAATACGGTTTTGTTTCATCAAAAGCATCGTTAATCAGTGTAGCTCCCAAACCTTCTCGGTAAATGGCTTTGCGTTTTTTTAATCCAAAAGCCGAAGAAATAACAAATTTTCCTTCTTCATAGATTTCATTGGTTGCCAAACGAACATTATCTATGTCATTATCGCCACTTTCAATAACTTCCAGAGAACGACCATCAATAAAATGTCCCGAAGCCACACTTTTGGCCGAAAAACCGGAAACAATATCCAATTTAGGATAAGTGGTTACGCCTACATAAACGACAACCAATAAAAGTAAAACGCCTAAAAATTTCAAAAACTTTTTCATTAGAAATGTTATTTTCTGCAATGTATAAAATTATAATAAATAAAAATCGATTATGAACTATTTCAGCTGTCACAATTCATAAAAATTAGTGAATTTGTGGCGGTTGCCACTTCCTTTTTTACTACTTTTGTATTTAGAATTTTTCTAAATAAAAATGATAGATATCCATAAAATAAGAGCCGATTTCCCTATACTTTCGCAGACCGTAAACGGAAAACCGCTTGTCTATTTCGATAACGCCGCCACTTCGCAAAAACCGCAAGTAGTGATTGATGCCGAAGCCAACTATTATAAAGAAATTAACGCCAATATTCACCGGGGAGTGCATACGTTGAGTCAATTGGCTACTGACGCTTATGAAGCCTCACGCATCAAAATTCAACAGCACATCAATGCTAAATTCTCTCAAGAAGTGCTTTTTACATCCGGAACGACTCACGGAATTAATTTGGTAGCCAATGGATTTGAGAGTTTTTTGAAACCGGGCGATGAGGTCATGGTTTCTGCTTTAGAGCACCATAGTAATATTGTGCCTTGGCAAATGTTATGCGAAAAAACAGGTGCAAAATTGGTTGTGATACCGATGAATGAAACCGGCGAATTGATTCAATCTGAATACGAAAGACTAGTATCAGATAAAACCAAAATGGTTACCGTTAATCATATTTCCAATGCATTGGGAACCATCAATCCCATTAAAAGGATGATTAAAAAAGCCCACGAAGTTGGAGCAGCCGTTTTAATCGATGGAGCACAAGCCACACCGCATCTCAAACCCGATGTGCAAGACTTAGATTGTGATTTTTATGTGTTTTCCGGACACAAAATCTGCGGACCTACCGGAACCGGAATATTATACGGAAAAGAAGCTTGGTTAAATAAACTGCCACCCTATCAAGGTGGAGGCGAAATGATTGCAACCGTTTCGTTTGAAAAAACCACCTACGCCGAATTACCTCATAAATTTGAAGCTGGAACACCCAATATTGCGGGAGGAATTGTTCTCGGAACCGCCATTGATTACCTCAATGCAATTGGGTTTGAAAACATTGCCGCCTACGAACACGAATTGCTTGAATACGGAACTAAAAGATTGCTGGAAATAGAAGGTTTGAAAATTTATGGCACATCAAACCAAAAAACTTCCGTAATTTCGTTTAATCTTGACGGCATTCATCCGTATGATGTTGGTACGATTATTGACAAATTAGGGATAGCGGTTCGCACCGGACATCATTGTGCCCAACCAATTATGGATTTTTATAAAATCCCGGGAACACTAAGAGCTTCGTTTGCGTTTTATAACACCAAAGAAGAAATTGATGCGTTGGTAGAAGCCGTCAAAAAAGCACAAATGATGTTGAGTTAATTTAAAATGAAAACCAATGAAAACCATTTTTACGATTTTTCTTTCCCTGGTTCTGGCCAAAGGATGTGGCGAAGAGGCCAATGCTATTGATTCGGCTGTTGTAGAATATGAAGCACTCTCCAGAGGATTTTACAAAACCATTAAAATTGAAAACAAAAAATTGTATGTGGTAAAATCCAGAAACGATAAACCGCATGAGGTTTCGTTGTCTGCCAAACAATGGAACAGTTTGGTTGAATTGTTTAAAGAAATCAATCTGGAGGAATTATCCAATTTAAAAGCCCCTACCGAAAAAAGAATGTATGACGGAGCCGCTCACGCTCGTTTTGCGGTAACTTTAGACGGCAAAAACTACAGCACCCAAAGCTTTGATCACGGACATCCGCCTGTAGCAATAGAAAAATTTGTAAATAAATTAACCGAATTGTCTTTTAAAGAATGATGTCAATACCGGAAATAGAAAATGAAATAGTGGACGAATTTTCACTGTTTGACGATTGGATGCAACGTTATGAGTATATTATTGAACTCGGAAAATCGCTTCCACTCATTGATGATAAATACAAAACAGAAGAAAATATAATCAAAGGTTGCCAATCTAAAGTGTGGTTGCACGGAGAAGCTCAAGAAGGTAAAATTGTTTTTACAGCCGATAGTGATGCAATTCTAACCAAAGGAATTATAGCCCTTTTAATTCGGGTTTTTTCCAATCAAAAACCTGCCGATATCCCGCAGCTCGCGCCGCCTGACCCCCGGCAGTTTCCGGATTTCGGAAAACTGACCGGGGGTTTCTCTTCCTTGCCCCGGGAT
>JANJWE010000038.1 GCA_024709705.1 Flavobacterium sp.
GATTTTGAGACTTCGGCAAATGATTTACATTCCACCACCTGAACTTCTGATCCAAAATAAGACAAGGCCACTTGATGATGAAAAGAAGCTTGTATGCCTTGAATTGCTACACTTATTTTTTTCATAATAAAAAAAAATCCCGTCAATTGACGGGATTGTATTACTGAATGTGAATTAAAAATTTACCTTACACAACAAAACAATCCCTTTCTTAGTTTATAAAACAAGAAATAATAATGAGATTTATTAGTGTTGCTTATTGCAATCATAGATTGATTAATTTTGGCTAATATATTAAATTTTTATTTAAAACCAAGTATTCAAAAAAACTTTACATTTGCCTAAAACTATAGTACATGTCAATATTCGTCAAAAATATCAGTAAAAATTACGGAACTCAAAAAGCTTTGGATAATGTAAGTTTTGAGGTTAAAAGTGGAGAAATTGTAGGGTTCTTAGGACCAAACGGTGCCGGAAAATCTAGCCTAATGAAAATATTAACCACCTATACTCTAGCTGATAATGGCGAGGCTCAAATTGCCGGAATTGATGTAAATACAAACCCCAAAGAAGTTCGCAAGATAGTAGGGTATCTCCCAGAACACAATCCACTTTACTTGGATTTTTTTGTACGCGAATATTTGAACTACAACGCAGAAATTTACAATATTGACATCAAAAGAGTAGATGAAGTTATAGCATTAACGGGGCTTACGCCGGAATCACACAAAAAAATAGGTCAATTATCCAAGGGGTACCGTCAAAGAGTTGGCTTGGCAGCAGCATTATTACACGACCCACAAGTTTTAATTTTAGACGAACCTACTACCGGACTTGACCCAAACCAATTAGCCGAAATCAGAGAGGTAATTAAAAATATTGGTCGCGATAAAACGGTTTTCTTATCCACTCATATCATGCAAGAAGTTGAAGCTATTTGCGATAGAGTTTTAATTATAAATCACGGTAAAATAATAACTGATAAAACTTTAAACAAACTCATTCAAGAAGAACAAGAGCAACTTTTAGAAGTAGAATTTGACAAACCCGTAACCGAAGAATTAATCAATACACTTGGCAATTTAAAAGAAGCAAAAGCTATTTCAGAACATATATGGGAATTAACTTTTATTTCAAATGAAGATATGCGTTCACATTTGTTTGATTTTGCTACTGCAAATGGGCTAAAAACACTTCAATTGCATTTAAAAAGCAAAAAACTCGAACAAATTTTCAGAGAGAAAACTTCCAAATAACTAATTGTAAATCAACCTTCCTTGGTAATGTTGAGTTACATTTACACTTTCCGGATTGGTGTAGAGAATTAAGTTTCCGGTAGCATATAGATTTCCTGTTATTGATTGAGATACATTTACATGCATGTCATTGAATCCACGGTGGTAAAAACTCAATTGATTTATCTCTAAATTTTCGGCACGAAGTATACCGTTTCCATTATAAAAACCAATAAAACAGTCGTTTGTTTTACCTGAAATATAATAATTTGCAACGTTATTATTTTCAATTACAAATTGGTTACAATCCAATTCCATAAAAAAATCACCCGTACCGGCTCCCTCTTCACCGTCTCCATCTTTATCCATGGCAATTAATCTAAGTAATGGATAACTTAAAACCCCATCCGAAATAATTCTTTGTTCCGTTTTAGAGCGAATTTCAATCAAATTAGGGGCCGTAATATAAACGGTAGTTTGTCCGTAGTCTCTAACCCAATTGCAAGTAGTTTTATCTTTTATAAATAAAGTATTTTCACGAACTAGAACTTGTATATCATCAATTAAATTTTTTCCGGAACGAACCTCTACTTTGTATTCATCTCCTTGTTTGATAACCAAACCAATTCCTTTGTAAACTCTAATATACTCAAAAGGCTCGACTTCTATTTCTTTGGCCACTATACTTCCGGTAGATTTTATACAATCACCCGGATTTTCACATCCAATTAAAACAATAGAAATTAAAACTAAATAAAAATTTTTCATAAGTTACAATCTAACACCAATCACAAATTCCATAGCTTCAGCCAAAAAAACATGTGTTTTTATTGATAATCCGGTGTACATTTTATTGGTAAAATAATATTTCATTCCCAAACGATCATAAACCGGGATATCAGATTTATAGGGTTGATAAACATAATATCCCAATTGAGCTTCCAGTGAAATTCTATTAATAAATAATTCATACCCTACAAAAACCCCTACTCTTTTAGAATCGGTATCAATTGTTACGTCTTCATTTGGGTAGGCTATTGCCATGAATTTTATGTACTCTTTATAGGATTGAGAAATAAATAATTCAGTTCCTAATTGCAACGCTGATTTACGACTTATTCTTTTATCAATGTAAAATGCAGGATGAAAAAAAGGTTTCTGACCACTTCCTACTATAGGACTTTCACTAATACCCATCCGCATTAAAATATTATAACGTATAGGTTCGGCAAATTTGGCTTTAGGTAGTGTGTCTTTTTTGAATTCCAATGGGTCTTCGAGATGGTATGTCAAACCTAGATTAATTCCATAGGTATTCACACCACTATTGGGTGCTTTAATTCTCCCATTGGAAAAATGAGTGAATAAAATCCCGGCATGCAAATCAAAAGAACGAAATAAAGGCCGGGTATAGTTTAATGAAAAATTCGTATTGGCTATAATTCTTGAACCAAAAGCCGCATTCTTATTATTGGTAATTTTATCATGAGGATTAGTCGTGTAGGCAATTCCTTGGGCGATTTTAAACTTTAAATTTCTCTTCAAAAAATAAAAATTATAATGTGCACCTACTCCATAAACTTTACCTAATATGTCACTTTTAAAATCTTGAAAGATAAAATATCCTCCATAATCAGGATAATTAAAAGCACTTTCCCATTCTTCATTACCATAGGTTTTTTTATACAAACTCACCATTACACCTTCGGGATGACCTTGTAAAAAGTGCTGTAAATCATCTGTATGAGGCAAAACATTACTTCGAATGAACGAAACATCTATAGCTGTAGTTTCTGTTCTTTCTTGAGCATGAAGAAAAAAAGAAAACAGCCATAATAGGAAGTAATATTTGTTCATTTTAAAGGTTATACCCGCAAATATAAAAGAATATATTTAGTACGAAAACTTTTAATGCTACTTTAAAAAATCTCCTTCGCAATGGCTTTGATGTTTTCTGCTTTTCCCATTGAATAATAATGCAAAACCGGAATTCCTGCTGCCACTAGTTCTTTACTTTGAGCAATACACCATTCGATTCCGATTTGTTTTACGGCATCATTGTCTTTGGCTTTTACAACAGCCATAATCAAATCATCCGGTAAATCTACTTTGAAGCGATGCGGAATCAAATTCAGTTGTTTTTTTGTAGCAATTGGCTTTAATCCGGGAATAATGGGGACAGTGATTCCCACAGCCCTGCATTTGGAAACAAAATCAAAGAAACGTTTATTGTCAAAAAACATTTGGGTAATAATGTAATCGGCTCCGTTTTTTATTTTTTGTTTTAAAAAATGAATGTCGCTATCCATACTGGGTGCTTCCATGTGTTTTTCGGGATAACCGGCAACGCCAATACAAAAATTGGTACACGATGAATTTTGCAAATCTTCATCCAAATAAATGCCTTTATTTAAATTATGGATTTGTGTTACCAATTCCGAAGCATACTCATTCCCTTCTTTTTCAGGTTTAAAATAAATTTCATTTTTCAAAGCATCGCCGCGAAGAGCCACCACATTATCAATCCCAAGAAAATCTAAATCGATTAATAAGTTTTCGGTGTCTTCTTTAGTAAAACCACCACACAAGATATGTGGTATGGCATCTACCTCATATTTGTTTTGAATTCCGGCACAAATGCCAACAGTACCAGGACGTTTTTTTACAATTTTCTTTTGCAATAATCCGCTGGGTAATTCTTTGAATTCATATTCTTCCCGATGATAGGTGACATCTATAAAAGGTGGATTGAACTCCATCAACGGATCAATCGAATCAAAAATGGATTGAATATTTTGACCTTTTAATGGCGGTAAAATCTCAAAAGAGAACAAAGGTTTGCCGTTGGCGTTTTCGATATGTTGGGTTACTTTCATTTTCGGTTATCTGTTATCGGTTGTCGGTTGTCGGTTTACTGATAACGGACAACAGACAACGGTTTTTTAATCTGCTATATTCGGCGAAAGCCATTTCATCGCCATTTCATTACTTATGTTTCTTCGTTTGGCATAATCTTCTACTTGGTCTTTTTTTATTTTACCCAATCCGAAATATTTGCTTTCCGGATGTGAAAAATAATAGCCGGAAACAGATGCTGCCGGCCACATCGCCATGCTTTCAGTCAATTTTACGCCTATTTTTTCTTCTACATTTAACAATTTCCAAATGGTTGGTTTTTCCAAATGATCCGGACAGGCGGGATATCCCGGAGCCGGACGAATACCAGTGTAATTTTCTTTAATTAAATCCTCATTCGATAATTTTTCATCGGAAGCATATCCCCAAATTTCTTTTCGCACTTTGAGATGTAAATATTCGGCAAAAGCTTCTGCCAATCGGTCACCCAAAGCTTTTACTAAAATAGAATTATAATCATCTAACTGCTTTTCAAACTCGGATGCTTTTTCATCTACACCAAATCCTGTTGTGACACAAAAACAACCGATGTAATCTTGAATTCCATTTTCTTTTGGAGCGATGAAATCGGCAAGAGCTATGTTTGGTGCTCCGGCGGTTTTTTGGGATTGTTGTCTTAAGGTCAAAAACGTTGTCGGTTGTCCGTTGTTGGTTGTCGGGAAAACTGCTATGTCATCATCATTTACTGAATTGGCTGGAAAGATTCCGAGAATTCCTTTAGCGGTAAACCATTTTTCATTTACGATTTGTTGTAACATTTTTTGAGCATCAGCGAATAAATGGGTGGCTTGTTCACCTACCACTTCATCGGTTAATATAGTCGGATATTTTCCATACAATTCCCATGATTGGAAAAAGGGTGTCCAATCGATATAATCTACCAATTCGGATAATTCAACTTCAATGGTTTTTACTCCGATAAAATTGGGTTTTGTTGGATTATAATTTTTCCAATCCAGTTGTAATTTGTTTTTTCTTGCTTCAGTTATCGACAAAAAATTCTTCTCTCTACTTCTATTCAGATACCCTTCACGAAGTTGGTCATACTCTTCTCGAACTGTTTTAGCATAGGCTGTTTTTGATTCCGGTTGCAATAAATTTGTGGCAACAGTCACCGCTCGCGAAGCATCATTCACATGCACAACGGTTTCTCGATATTCGGGTGCAATTTTCACAGCCGTATGGGCACGAGAGGTTGTTGCCCCACCTATCATAATTGGAATTTTGATGTTCAACTTATCCATTTCTTTGGCCAAATAAACCATTTCATCTAACGATGGTGTGATTAATCCGCTTAAACCAATAATGTCAACATTTTCACGAATAGCCGCTTCGATGATTTTTTCCGGCGGAACCATGACTCCTAAATCGATGATTTCAAAATTATTGCAAGCTAAAACAACCGCAACTATATTTTTCCCAATATCGTGTACATCGCCTTTCACAGTTGCCATCAAGACTTTTCCGGCTGAAGATGAAGCGGTTGAATCTTTTTCTGCTTCAATGAAAGGAAGAAGATAAGCTACCGCTTTTTTCATTACGCGAGCTGATTTAACCACTTGCGGCAAAAACATTTTTCCGCTTCCAAATAAATCGCCCACGACATTCATACCTGCCATTAAATTAATCTCAATGACCTCGATGGCTTTTGTGGAATTTAGTCTGGCTTCTTCTACATCTATTTCAATGAATTCATCGATTCCTTTAACTAATGAATGGGTTAATCGTTCTTGAACCGAACCATTTCTCCATTCTTGAATGGCTTTTTCATTGACTTTGAAATCACCTTTGTAGCTCTCAGCTAATTCCAAAAGTCGTTCAGTCGCATCTTCTCTTCGGTTTAATAAAACATCTTCAACGTGTTCTAATAAATTCTTATCGATTTCATCATAAATTTCCAACATTTCAGGATTTACAATTCCCATTGTCATTCCGTTTTGTATGGCGTGATATAAGAAAGCAGAATGCATGGCTTCACGCACTTTATCGTTTCCACGGAAAGAAAAAGAAACGTTACTTACACCTCCGGAAACATGTGCAAAAGGTAAATTTTCTCGAATCCATTTGGTGGCTCTGAAAAAATCCAATGCGTTTAATTTATGTTCTTCCATTCCGGTTGCAACCGGAAAAATGTTTGGATCAAAAATGATGTCTTCCGCTGGAAAACCAACTTTATCGACTAATATATCGTAGCTTCTTTTGCAGATTTCAATTCGCCTTTCGTAGGTGTCCGCTTGACCGTTTTCGTCAAATGCCATCACGATAACAGCTGCTCCGTATCGTTTGATTAATTTGGCGTGATGAATAAACGTTTCTTCTCCTTCTTTTAATGAAATGGAATTGACAACACCTTTTCCTTGAATGACTTTTAATCCGGCTTCGATGATTTCCCATTTGGAACTGTCAATCATCACCGGAACACGAGCAATATCAGGTTCGGCGGCGATTAAATTTAAGAATTTGGTCATCGCATAAACACCGTCCAACATTCCTTCGTCCATATTAAGGTCAATGATTTGGGCTCCTCCTTCTACTTGATTTCGAGCAATATCAAGAGCTTCTTCGAACTTTTCTTCTTTGATCAAACGAAGAAATTTTCGTGAACCGGTAACGTTTGTTCGTTCGCCGACGTTTACGAAATTCGTTTCTGGAGTTATAATAAGCGGTTCGAGACCGGATAATTTTAAATAGTTGTTGGTTGTTGGTTGTTGGTTGTTGGTCTTATCAATACTCATTTCATAATTTTTTATAGTAATTAATAAACCCATTTATCAATCGTTTACATATTTGAATTTGTTGTAAAACATCTTCAAAATCGTTAGTTGATAAATAATTTTGATCTAATGATAAATATATTTGTGTTTCTAATTCATACAAAGAACCCCTAGAAATGTGTAAAAAATGAATTGTTTCTTTGGATGTTTGCCTTCCACACCCTTCTGCTATATTTGAAGGAACAGAAACTGCACATCTTCGTATTTGGTTAATTAAGCTAAATAATTCTTCTTTTGGAAAATTTTTAGTTACAGTATAAACAAGATTTGCCAATTTTCTGGATTCTATCCAAACTTCAAGTTTTGTATATTCCATTAGTATGCAATTTTTGATCCATCAACCGACAACTGACAACCATCAACTCTTCTCGGTTTAAATTCTTTCGCTACTTCGGCTATTAATTGGATGTGTTCCGGAGTTGTGCCGCAGCAACCTCCAATAATATTGACTAAATTATCTTGCAAATAGTCACGGATTAACGCTTGCATTTCTTTCGGAGTTTGGTCGTATTGACCGAATGCATTAGGCAGTCCCGCATTGGGATGAGCGGAAATATTGAGTTGTGTATTCATCGCTAATCGTTTCAAATACGGTTTCAATTGGTCTGCACCTAGAGCACAATTGAATCCGATGCTTAACAATGGAATATGTGAAATGGAAATTAAAAAAGCTTCAACAGTTTGACCGGAAAGGGTTCGTCCGGAAGCATCGGTAATTGTTCCGGAAACCATAACCGGAATATCGAAGTTTCGCTCTTCTTTGACTTCTTCGATGGCAAAAAGGGCGGCTTTGGCGTTGAGTGTGTCGAAAATAGTTTCGACCAATAACACATCGCAACCACCGTCAATCAAAGCTTCTACCTGTTGTTTGTAGGCGATGCGTAAATCGTCGAACGTTACGGCTCGAAATCCGGGGTCGTTTACGTCTGGACTCATTGATGCGGTTCGGTTGGTTGGTCCGATGGAACCGGCAACAAAACGGGGTTTATCGGTGAATTCATCGGCCACTTCTCGGGCGATTTTGGCAGATTGATAGTTGAGTTCATAAACCAAATCTTCGAGATGATAATCGGCCATTCCGATGGTGGTTCCGGAGAAAGTGTTGGTTTCTACGATGTCAGCACCGGCTTCAAAATAGGCTCGATGAACGGCTTTCACGGCTTCGGGTTGGGTGATGGAAAGTAAATCGTTGTTTCCTTTGAGCGGGTGCGGGAAATCTTTGAAACGGTCTCCGCGAAAATCTTCTTCGGAGAAATTGTTTCGTTGCAGCATGGTTCCCATAGCTCCGTCGAGGACGAGGATTCTTTCTTGTATGGCTTTTTCTATTTTTGACATTTTATTTATTAATCTTTTTTTTAACCGCAAAGTTCGCAAAGGATTTTCGCAAAGTTCGCTAAGACTTGTTTGTTGCACAAATACTTAGCCCCGATAGAAGTGGAAAGCCTTTTGCAGGATTGTTGCCTTTTTTCTTGGCAAAAAAAAGCGACCAACGGAAGCTCTTTTTTTGACTTAGAAAAAAGCAACAAGACAAAAAAGCTTGTAACGAATAGCGGGATTAGCTTCTAACTAAAAAAATTATCAGGAAAAAGAGGAAATAAACGGGTTATCTTTTTCGCCTAGGCGAATAGAATGTAGCACCTTCTACAGTTGCAGGGTTGCTAAGCTTTCACAGGGTCTAGTCCCTCCGGCTTTCGTGATAACGATCAGTATGTGAATGAACGGGGCAAATATAAAGACAAAATTGATATTTTAGAATATTTTTCTGTTTTTTATTTTAATTTATAACAATTCAGAAAAATATTCTAAGAATACCAATTTATTTAGTTATTTGATTGGTTAAAATTAAATGAAAACAGATTCTTTTACTTTTATTTTTTCGGCAATTTTGAGAATATCGTTTAAAACACCTCGGGCGGTGACTTTTTTTCCGGCACCGGCACCTTGGATGACGATGGGGATTTCGCCATAGGATTGGGTGTAAATTTCGATGAGATTGTCGGCCCCTTTGAGTTGTCCGAGTGCTGAATTTGTTGAGGTTGAAATGAGTTTGACTTCGAGTTTTTGGTTGGTTACATCGAGTTCGCCCACATAACGAAGAACGTGGTTATCGGCTTGTGTGATTTTTGCGATTTCGTAGGGTTTATCAAGCAATTGCTTGTTGGAAGCATATTCAGCTTTGGTGTTTTCCTCGTTTAAATCGGGTAATAAAAGTGATGAAACTTGCACATCTGAGAACTCTTTTTGAATGCCAATCTCTCTGGCTAAGATGAGTAATTTTCGGGCGACATCGTTTCCGGAAAGATCTTCTCGGGAATCGGGTTCGGTGAAACCGGATTTTTCGGCTTCTTTTAAAATGATAGAAAAAGGAGTGTTTTCGTTACCAAATCGGTTAAAAATATAGCTCAATGAACCGGAAAAAACACCTCTGATTTTAGTAATTTTCTCGCCGGAAAGATACAATTCGTTGATGGTTTGAACCACGGGAAGACCGGCTCCCACATTGGTTTCGTATAGAAAATATTGATTGAACTTTTGAAGATTTCGACGTAATTCTCTGTAAAAATCAGTATGCAATGTATTGGCTTTTTTGTTAGCAGCCACGATGCTGAATCCGTTTTGAATGAGTGGAATGTAAAATTTAATTAATTCGTCACTTGCCGTGGCATCGACGGCGATGAGATTTTCGAGGTTGTTGGATTGCACATAATCGACAATATCTTCGATAGAATAAGGAAAAGCAGCTTGTTGAAAATTGGATTCCCATTGGTTTTTGATGCCGTCTTTTTCGAAAAAAGCGACAGTTGAATTGGTTATAATAGGAAATCGGAGGTCGATATTTCTTTTTTCGAGAAAAAATTGCTGACTTTCTAAAACTTGATTGATGAGTGTACTTCCTACGTTTCCGATTCCGAAGAGGATGACATTGATTCTAAGCGTTGACATATTTGTGGGTGTTTTGAGTGTTGAAAATGGGTGCTAAAAAAGTAGCTAATTGGCTGAATTCGATTAAAAAAGCATCGTGAACGTGGTCGTATTTTATTTCGTGGTAGAATACATTTTCTTTCACTTGTTTTAAGTTTTGAAAGGTTTTGAGATTTTCATCTGCGATAAAAAAGTAATCGGTATCTACCGATACAATATGAATATTGGCTTGGATTTGGCTTGCGACTGACACAAAATCTTTTCTGTTTCCGGTAATATCATTCGTTTTTAGCAGATGATTCATTAGTTTGTACGATGCTAATCGGAAGCGTTTTTTGAGTTTGGATCCGTGATTGGTCAACCAATTTTCCACTTCAAATCCGGATGAATTTGAATTTCGTTGAAAACGTTGATTGATGGATTGCGGTGTTCGATACAACAACATCGCGTGTAAGCGAGCATCAGCAATGGGATCGTCAGAATTATTGAGAATTTGGTCTTGAATGAGCACATTTGCAATTACCCAATCAGTCGCTTTCCAATCGGTTGCAATCGGAATCAGGTTTTGAATCTTGGTTGGATGTTGAGCTGCCATTTCCCAAGCTATGGCACCACCCAAACTACCGCCGATGACGGTGAAAAGCTTGTGGATATTGAGATGAAATAATCCTTCCCAAAAAATTCTTGCGACATCACAAATGGTAAAATCTTTGTAATCGGAAATGAGATTTCCAAAGACATTATCGTAGCCGTTCCCGGGAATATTGAAAGCGATGATGGTGAATTGCTTGGTGTTGATGGTTTTATTTTCACCAATTAAATCGTTCCACCAACCGTTTTCGCCAGTGATGGTTGAATTTCCGGTTAACGCGTGATTCACCAAAACTACAGGAGCAGCACCAAGGGGCTGACCAAACGTTTCGTAATACAACGGAATATAGGGTTTGACTTTTCCAATATCTAAATTGAAATTAAATAAGTCGAGTTTTTTTAAATTTTTCATATCACTTTTTCTAGCTTTTTTTTTTTAAAACTGTCTTTTTTCAAACGTGGAAAAAAGACAGCTTTAAACAAACAAACAAAACTTAAACAAACTTTCTACTTTCAATTTTTTCAAACACCGCTTTTAAATCGGCTTTTAAATCTTCAATATCTTCTAATCCAACAGAAAGACGAATTAAGTCTTTGGTTACGCCGGTTGCTTCTTGTTCGGCATCAGACAATTGTTGATGAGTAGTGCTTGCCGGATGAATGATTAAGGATTTGGTATCACCGATATTGGCCAAAAGCGAGAATAGTTTGGTTTCATCGGCTACTTTTTTGGCTGCTTCAAATCCACCTTTGAGTCCGAATGTGACGATGCCGCTTTTTCCTTCGGGTAAATATTCATCGGCTAATGCTTTGTATTTTGAAGTTTCCAAACCGGGATAATTTACCCAAGCTACTTGTTCTTGATTTTGCAACCATTGGGCCAAAGCCAATGCATTTTCGCTGTGTTTTTTTATACGAATTTCCAACGTTTCCAATCCTTGAATGGTTT
Source organism: Flavobacterium sp. (assembly GCA_024709705.1). GTDB lineage: Bacteria > Bacteroidota > Bacteroidia > Flavobacteriales > Flavobacteriaceae > Flavobacterium. The sequence goes on from JANJWE010000038.1 coordinate 11,388, forward strand.
GAAAGGCGTTGAATGGACTCAAAGCGGCCCCGAAATCACGTAAACCTTCGATTCGAACTTTAGCAATAAAAGAAGCTGCACCCAGAACATCGTAGTATTTTAATCCGTGGTAACCGGCAGACGGTTCTGTGAATTCTAGGAATTTTCCGTTGCTCCAATCAAAATTTCCGGCATCAATGATTACTCCGCCCAAAGATGTTCCGTTTCCGGTAATATATTTGGTTAAGGAATGAATGACAATGTCTGCTCCGTATTGAATGGGGTTTAACAAATATGGCGTTGCGACGGTATTATCTACAATAAAAGGAACTTTGAAGGCTTTCGCTTCTTTTGAAATGGCTTTTAAATCGAGTACGTCTAGTTTTGGATTTCCGAGGCTTTCTACAAAATAAGCTCTGGTATTTTCTTGAGAAGCTTTGGTGAAATTTTCGGGATTGGAGGGATCTACAAAAGTGGTGGTAATGCCTAATCTTGGTAAGGTTACGCTCAATAAGTTATACGTTCCACCGTATAAACTGTTGGAAGCAACGATGTGATCGCCTGCTTTTAATAAGGTTAAAAAGGTAGTGGCAATAGCGGCAGTTCCTGAGGCAGTAACAACAGCTCCAATACCTCCCTCGAGTTTGGCTAAGCGTTGCTCAAGTATGTCGTTGGTTGGGTTGTTTAATCGGGTGTAGATAAAACCGGCTTCGGCCAAACCAAAAAGATTAGCGGCGTGTTGGGAGTTGTTAAAAACATAGGAAGTGGTTTGATAAATAGGAACGGCTCTTGTTCCAGCATTTTGGGTTACATCGTGTCCTGCGTGTAGGGCGTAGGTTGCGAATTTTTGTGTACTCATGATTGTAAGTATTAAGATTAAAGTATTAAGAATTAAGATTTTTAGATTATTTGATTTTTGGATTTTTGGATAAAAAAAAGTCCTTTTGGATGGCTTACCAAAAGGACTTAACAAAACAAGTATATAACTGTAATTATGTTTTTCGCTTTTGGCAATGAGGAATCATCATGCAACAACAGATGTGCATCATCATACGATTCATTGTTATTTTTTTTGTAGTGTTCATTTTTTTGGATTGTTGTTTAACTAAGATTCTAAATTGTTGAATTTAAGTTTTGATTATAAAAAAACCTCTGCTTTTGGGCAGAGGTTGAATTGTATATATTTTAAAAATTAAAATTATGCAATAGGTATCCTCTGCGGAGCTTTCCACATCATACGACAACACATATTGCAAATTGTAAAATTCATCATTCCTATTTTGATTGGACAAATGTAGAAACATTTTCTAATTTATAAAAATAAATAGAATATTTTTCTAAATTATTTTAATTTTTGGCGTATATATAGATTTATAATCTATTTGCTTTAATTATATTAGAAAAATAAATTACAAAAAATCCGGAACATAGTCCGGATTTATGAATTCTTTAAAAAGGAAGATTAATTTTTTATGATTTTTGATGTTCCAACACCTAAATCAGTGGTTATGGTTAAGAAGTATACCCCTAAATTTAAGTCTGAAATATCAACTTGTGCAGTACTTGCTACATTTTCAAAATTAACATTCTTTACAACTCTACCATTTAAATCGGTAATTACAATAGCTTTTATTTGACTTTCGTTATTTGTATCTACTACAAACTTATCTTTGGTTGGATTAGGATAAGCAGATATTGCATTTGAAACTAAATTTTGTCCATCTACGGACAACAAAGTATCGGTATTACTTGCTTTAGCTACATAATTATCAAATTTAGAAACCGAAGCAACCGTATTTCCTGTACCAGCTATCGCAATAAAGTCTATTTCTCCAGGCTCTAAGCCCGCAGTAACTACTGGAAATGCTTCTGACCCTGTAAAAGAGGCGTCAAATCCTGGCCCTTTCCATTTTACTTCACCTGTTGTTACGTTGAAACTAAAACCCATTCTAACCCAAGTGTCTACGGGCAAAACTATAGGAGAAGTAGTCGCTGGACCTAAACCAAAAGAATAAGTTCCGGTACCAGGAGTAGATGTCCAATGTGCAAATCCACTCACAACATTGGTAAATGGTAGAGCTGAAATGGTTGCATTTTTAGCAATACCCATACCCGCTAAAACTTTTGGTGAAGCTTCAGCACTGTAAATATAAACTCTAAAACTGTTTAAACTTGAAGTTGTTGGTCCTGTAAAATAATCAAACTCTACTTCAATGATATTGTTACCCGGTGTTCTATCTGCCCAAACCGCAGGCAAACCTGATTTCCACATAAACTTATTTCCTGTTGCTCCGTTAGATCCTGTAAATTGAAATACATTTCCGAAATCACCACCTTCAACAACAATTTGATAATTGCTATTCGCACTATTGGTTCCACCAGTTGAATTAAAGGTTAGCCATCCCCCTTGTCCAGGTGTTACACCAGTTAAGTCTGTGCCGATGTCTCCGACAGTCAAGGAATTAAAATCTTCACTTTGCAATATTTGAGAATAAGCAAAAGAAGACGAAATCATAAATAAAGAGAGTAATAGTTTTTTCATAAAGTTAGTTTTTATAGTTTTCTCATTCAAATTTAGAACAAAAAACAATACCACAAACACTTAAACATATTTTTAACTAGATTTTTCTAAAATTCAACACAATAAATTATTTTCTATATCAATTTTTGTTTATTACATTTGCATCCGAAAACTAAGAGGAAAAATTTGAACTGATTGCAACCTCATTAAAAAATGCTAAAGCAGTAATTACTACTCCTTTAAGCATTACCTGCAATTTTTTTCCTCGCTTAATATTTAAAAATAATTTATTATGGCTTATTTATTTACGTCAGAATCAGTGAGTGAAGGACATCCTGACAAAGTTGCAGATCAAATTTCAGACGCATTAATTGATAACTTTTTAGCATTTGACCCTGAGTCAAAAGTAGCATGTGAAACGTTAGTTACTACTGGTCAAGTAATTTTAGCCGGAGAAGTAAAATCAAATACGTATTTAGATGTACAAACTATCGCTAGAGAGGTAATCAAGAAAATTGGTTATACAAAAAGCGAATATATGTTCGAAGCGAATTCTTGTGGGGTTTTATCTGCCATTCACGAGCAATCTGCAGATATTAATCAAGGTGTTGACAGAGCTAGCAAAGAAGAGCAAGGTGCAGGTGACCAGGGAATGATGTTTGGTTACGCTACGAATGAAACTGCTGAATTCATGCCATTAGCTTTGAAATTATCTCACCAAATTCTTCAAGAATTAGCTGATTTAAGAAGAGAGAATAATGAAATCACTTACTTACGTCCGGATGCGAAATCTCAGGTAACTTTAGAATATTCTGATGATAACAAACCGGTTCGTATTGATGCTATTGTAGTTTCAACACAACATGATGATTTTGCTGACGAACCAACGATGTTAGCCAAAATCAAAAAAGATATTATTGAGATTTTGATTCCAAGAGTGATTGCTAAAAATCCTCAATATGCTCATTTATTTAATGATGCGATTAAATAACACATTAACCCAACAGGAAAATTCGTAATTGGAGGGCCTCACGGAGATACTGGTTTAACAGGAAGAAAAATTATCGTAGATACGTATGGAGGAAAAGGAGCTCATGGTGGTGGTGCTTTCTCAGGAAAAGACCCATCTAAAGTAGACCGTTCTGCTGCTTATGCCACACGTCATATTGCTAAAAATTTAGTAGCTGCAGGAGTTGCTGACGAGATTTTAGTTC